>NZ_BTHK01000004.1:0-195208 GCF_033242365.1 Lachnoanaerobaculum sanguinis | reverse complement strand
TTCAAATTTTTTGAAATATTTTTTATGTCAGAAAAGCCTTTAAAATAAGGGATTTAAAAGAATTGCATAAAACTAAATAGCTTATTAGAAATTTAAAACGTCGGAACTTTCATAGTACTTCGACGGAAGACGGGAAGGTAAAGGTCACAGGAAACAAAGAGTCATCACAGACTGAGAAAGAAAGCAACAGTGACAGCAGTGTAAGGATTGAGTAATAAAATCCGGCTTGCAATTAGTACTGTTTAGTGATATTATAAGAACAGTTTTGTATTTTAATGGAGTGTAAATATGTTAATGTTAAACAGGATTATTTCAATAATATTTATTTTAGTATGCGTTTTCCTGACTGCAGTAGTATTATTTCAGGAAGGAAATGAGCAGGGACTTGGTTCAATAGGCGGTATTGCCGATACATATTGGGGTAAGAACAGAGGACGTTCAGTTGAAGGCTTGCTTGAGAAGCTTACAAAGGTTGCTGCGGCATTATTTTTGATTTTATCATTAGTTTTAAATATTGTTAAATAATAAAAAGCACTCAAAAGAGTGCTTTTTATTTATAAAGGTTTATATGGATAAGAATTTAGAAAAAAGAAAAAAGATAGTTATGGACTTTATAGAAAGTCCTCTGTATGTACCTATGAAGGCTAAGGAGCTGGCGGTTTTTTTTAATGTTGATAAAGAAAGAAGACCTGAGCTTGATGAGGTTTTGAAAGAACTGCTGCTTGAAGGCAGACTTGAAATAAGCAAAAGAGGTAAGTACAAAAAGCCTGAGAATAAGTTTTTAATCGGTGAGTTTATGGCAAATCCTAAGGGATTCGGTTTTGTAAGAGTGGAAGGAAGAGATTCGGATATATTTATTCCGTCCGATTATACAGCAAATGCCATGAATGGAGATCAGGTAAAAGTTGTTATAGATATTGAAAGCGGCGAAAAAAGAGCTGAAGGACATATTATAGGTATAGAAAAGCATGCCAATATTCAAATGGTGGGCTATTACAAGAAGAATAATAAATTCGGTTTTGTATTACCGGATGATACAAAGATTTTAAAAGATATTTATATTCCTGCGTCAAGAGATAAAGGTGCAAAGACCGGAGATAAGGTGGTGGTTGAGATCACAGACTTTGGCGGTGATAAGAAAAAGCCTGAGGGTAAAGTCATTGAAATTCTCGGTAAGAGCACAGATGCAGGAGTTGATATACTTTCCATAGTCAGAGCTTTCGGACTTCCTGAAAAATTTGGTGATGATGTGGAAAATGAATTGAAAAAGATTCCAAGTACAGTCCTTGAAAAAGATATAAAGGGCAGACAGGATTTTAGAGATCTTGTTACCGTGACAATAGACGGTGAGGATGCCAAGGATTTGGATGATGCCATAACTCTTGAGAAGAACGGAAATATATGGCATCTGGGAGTTCATATAGCTGATGTTACTCATTATGTGAGAGAGAATACGGCACTTGACAAGGAGGCATTACACAGAGCTACAAGTGTATATCTTGTGGACAGGGTGATTCCTATGCTTCCAAGAAAGCTGAGTAACGGAATCTGTTCATTAAATCAGGGTGAAGACAGACTTGCACTCTCATGTTTGATGGAGATAGACGAAAAAGGAAATATAATAGGGCATAATATCTGTGAGAGCGTTATTAATGTAAATGAGAGAATGACATATACCGCGGTAAATGAAATTATTACAGATTCAAATGAAGAAACAAAGCAAAGATATAGCGAATATATAGAGCTTTTTAATAATTTCAAGTTGGTATCTGAACTGCTTAGAGGCGCAAGAACAAAGCGTGGATCCATAGATTTTGATCTGCCTGAGAGTAAAGTTATACTTGATAAAAACGGTAAGGCTGTAGATATCAAGCCGTATGAGAGAAATTCCGCTACAAAGCTGATAGAGGATTTTATGCTTGCAGCCAATGAGACCGTGGCAGAGGACTTTTTCTGGCAGGATTTGCCTTTCCTGTATAGAGTCCATGAGAATCCGGATCCTGAAAAGATAAAGAGTCTGGCAATATTTATAAATAACTTCGGCTTTACACTCAGAAGAAAAAATGATGAGGTATCACCGAAGGAGCTTCAAAAACTTTTGGCAAATATTGAAGGAAGTGACGCCGAGGCTATTATATCAAGGATTGCGCTCAGAAGCATGAAGCAGGCAAGATATGATACATCATGCATAGGACATTTCGGTCTGGCGGCAAAGTATTATACTCATTTTACATCACCTATAAGAAGGTATCCCGATCTGCAGATACATAGGATAATAAAAGAAAATATAAAAAACGGACTTTCCGAAAGACGAACAGAGCATTACAGGGCTATTTTAGACGGTGTGGCTTTACAGTCATCACAGATGGAGAGAAGAGCCGAGGAAGCCGAAAGAGAGACTGTAAAATATAAAAAATGTGAATATATGCTCGGTCATATGGGTGAGGAGTTTGACGGAATTATAAGCGGTGTGACAAGCTTCGGTATATTTGTAGAGCTTGAAAATACTGTGGAAGGATTTATAAAGATGTCCGACTTGGAAGGTGATTACTTCGTCTATAATGAAGCCGGATATGAACTTGTGGGAGAAATTACAAAAAAGAAATTTGTTTTAGGTCAAAAGGTAAGAGTAAAAGTCTATGATATAGACAGACTTGCAAAGAGAATTGACTTTAAACTTGTAAAGGAGAGAGATGGCAGAGGGGATTAAGATAATAGCAAATAATAAAAAGGCATATTTTGATTATTTCATCCTGGAAAACTATGAAACAGGTATTGAGCTGTTCGGAACGGAGGTAAAGTCTGTAAGAATGGGCCATGTTTCAATAAAGGAGTCATGGATAAGAATCGAACGTGGTGAAGTCTTTATCATGGGAATGCACATCAATCCCTATGAGAAGGGAAATATATTCAACAAAGATCCATTGAGAGTAAGAAAACTTTTGATGCATAAGAAAGAGATATTAAAGCTCGATTCAAAGCTTAATGAAAAAGGACTGACAATAGTACCTTTAAAGGTGTATTTAAAGGGAAGTCTTGTAAAGGTTGAAATAGGTTTGGCAAGGGGAAAGAAAAACTATGATAAAAGAGAGACACTTGCCAAAAAGACACAGCAAAGGGAGATAGAGAAAGCGATGAAGAGGAGTATGAGGTAAAAACGTATGTTCGATTTTTCTCTTGACAAACATATGTTCTTGTTGTAGACTTATTACATAGAACAAATGTTTGGAGGAGAATATGAGAAAAGTATTTTTAGCATTCATTTTTACATTGTTTTTAATAAGTTTTTTACTTGGCAGGGCAAATACTACAAGAGCCGGCATGGATACAGAGAATATAAGATATACATCAGTTAAAGTTGAGTACGGCGACAGCCTTGAGAGTATATCTGAAAAATATAATAATACAGGTATATCTGATGACGACTATATAGAACAGATTATGGATATGAACGGAATGGACAGCAATAAGGTGCATCCCGGATGCTTTATACTTGTAAGCTATAAGGTTGAAAGATAATCTCAAATATTGAGGGAGAAATAAATTACTTCTCCCTCAGTTTTACCACATTTCTGGCGCTTCTTCGCCTGTCATCTTCTATGGCAGCATAGTGTTTCTTGGTAGTATTTACATCACTATGCCCCAAAACATCCGCCACCAGATATATATCGCCGGTTTCCTTATAAAGATTTGTACCATATGTGGAACGAAGTTTATGGGGAGTTATTTTCTTTAAAGGACTGATTATTTTGGCATATTTTTTTACAAGGTTTTCAACACTTCTGACAGATAATCTTTTGTTTTGCATTGATAAAAAAAATGCGCCTTCATGTCCGCTTTCTTCCAGAATCAAAACTCTTTCATCATAATAGTTTTGCAAGGCCTCTTTTACCTCATCCGAGAAATATACAGTAACCTCTTTTCCTCCCTTCCTGTGAATTAAAATCCCGTTATTTTTAAAATCCACATCGGATATATCAAGTCCCACACATTCGGATACTCTTATTCCTGTACCGAGTAATAGAGAGAGCAGTGCAACATCACGTACTTTGGTCTTTCCATGATAGGCTCTTTGCCTGTCGCTTAGTCCTTCACCTCTTTCCGCTTCATCAATCATCATAGCAACTTCGTCAATATCAAGTCTTATAATCTCTTTTGAATGTAATTTCGGCAATTGTACTCTTTCCATTATATTTTCACTGATTTTTTCGGTGCGGTAAAAGTACTTGAATACACTCTTTAATGTTGAGATTTTTCTTTTTATGGCATTTTCCTTATTTGATATTTTCTTACCGTCTGTGTCACGATATTTTAAATATTCCATATATTCTTCAATGTCTGTTACAGTAAGACTTTCAAGTACGGAAATAGGTATTTCGGTCACACTGTTATATGATTTCTTTATACTTGGATTTTCTTCAAGTAGAAACTGTAAAAATATTTTTATGTCATAGGCATAGGCGATTTGAGTTCTTGATTGCGTACGAGGCTCAATTCCTCTAAAAAAGTCTTTAAAAAATGCCGGGAGCTCTGAAAGCATTGTTCTGAGCTTCTTTATATTCTCTATATCGACTTGTTCATTATACTTATAGTCAGGCATAAATTCCCCTTAATATATCTAAAATAGTGAAGTAATCATCGAATTTTACATTTTTGTACCTGATTGCTCGGCACAATATAATATAATATTTAACAGTATAACAAAATTATATATTTTTATATAGAGTTATCTTGAGATTTATGTTATTATACTATCGTCGCATAGAGTTATAATTTTATCATATAGGTTAAGCGATATATGAGACCAAAAGGAGGTTTTACCAATGAACTATTTAGAAATTGAGAAGGTTATCGGAAGAGAAATACTTGACTCAAGAGGAAATCCTACAGTTGAGGCTGAGGTTTATCTTGTAGACGGAACAATCGGAAGAGGAACAGCTCCATCAGGTGCATCTACAGGTGAGTTTGAGGCACTTGAGCTTAGAGACGGTGACAAGTCACGTTACCTTGGAAAGGGTGTTTCAAAGGCTGTTGAGAATATAAATACAACTATCAACGATGTGCTTGAGGGAATGGATGCATCAGATATCTACGCTGTAGATAAGGCAATGATCGAGGCTGACGGAACAAAGGATAAGTCAAAGCTCGGTGCAAATGCAATCCTCGCAGTATCAATTGCTTGTGCAAGAGCAGCAGCTATTTCACTTGATATTCCACTTTACAGATTCCTTGGCGGTGTTAATGCAAACAGACTTCCTGTACCGATGATGAACATCTTAAACGGTGGTGCTCATGCATCAAACAACGTAGACGTTCAGGAGTTTATGGTTATGCCTGTAGGAGCTCCAAGCTTTAAAGAGGCTCTTAGATGGTGTGCGGAAGTATTCCACAACCTTGCAGCACTTTTAAAGGCTGAAGGACTTGCTACAAGTGTAGGTGATGAGGGTGGTTTTGCTCCAAACCTTACAGGTGGTGATGAGGAAGCTATCGAGTTTATCCTTAAAGCTGTTGAGAAGGCAGGATATAAGCCGGGTGTTGATTTCATGATTGCTATGGATGCAGCATCAAGTGAGTGGAAGACAGGTACAATCGGAAAGTATAAGCTTCCAAAGGCAGGAACAGAGTTCACATCTGCAGAGCTTGTTGAGCATTGGAAGAAGCTTGTTGAGAAGTATCCTATCATCTCTATCGAGGACGGTCTTGATGAGGAAGATTGGGAAGGATGGAAGCTTCTTACAAAGGAACTTGGCGGAAAGGTTCAGCTTGTAGGTGATGACTTATTCGTTACAAATACCGAGAGACTTAAGAAGGGTATTGACAACGGTTGTGCAAACTCAATCCTTATAAAGCTCAATCAGATCGGTTCAGTTTCTGAGACACTTGAGGCTATAAAGATGGCTCACAAGGCAGGATATACTTCAATTTCTTCACACAGATCAGGTGAGACAGAGGATACAACTATAGCTGACCTTGCTGTAGCTCTTAACACATGTCAGATTAAGACAGGTGCACCTTCAAGATCAGAGAGAGTTGCTAAGTACAATCAGTTACTTAGAATCGAAGAGGAGCTTGGTGAGAGCGCTTGCTATCCGGGTATGGCAGCATTCAATGTAAAGAGATAATTTACGTATAAATTTAAATAATATTGCCGGTTTCGGGCTTTGCCCGGAGCCGGTTTTTTAATGCTTATTTTTTGAAAAATTATTTTCTGACGAAAATATTAAGAAATAGACTTAATGAATAAGGATATGGATAAAAGACAAGTGTGCAATAACTTAATCTTTTGCGTAGATGCATAATACCTTGTAAACAATCTTGCTTCTGTTTTATGTACTAAAAATATAAGTTAAAATTAAAAAATATATTAAATAATGCTACTTTATTTATAAAAGCTGAAAATAGTATTACTGCAAAAGATATAAAAATAAAACGATAATTAAAGATTTGACTTATTTGACAAAGTACGAAAATAATAATATTATATGAATATAATATTAACGTAAACTTAAAGCAGTAGAGTGTGGAGTGAGATATGCGTGGAATAAACTTATATGGGACATACTATGTCAGATATCCGTGTGCTGACACTAAATAACGGACAGGACAGTAACTTGCAAAAATTTTAAAATAACTGTAGAAAAATTTTCTGAAATATCTATAAGAGCAAACAGTATAACAAGCATAATTTGAGTTTTTACAGTAATAACATGATATAAATTTCTTTATACAAATGCACTTACAAAAATATTGTTTAAATATATTTTTGTGGGTCGTTTTGTTTGCGTGAAGAAAATATATAAATAAACTAACTGGATATAGAGAGACTGATTTAATGCCATACATTAAACAGTGATATGGGAGTATGCATGTAGAGCATGGTATAGGACCTTATATTCCGGTTGATACACAATCAAGGAGGTGGTTTGATGAAGAAAAAGAGGGTAGTAAGTCAAGCGGGCTTATTGGCGGTTTCCGCTCTTTTCCTTTGGGCAAATCCGTTCACTGCACATGCAGAAGGATGGGATAACTCAAGCGGTGAGTGGAGATATCTGGACAATGCCAATAACGCAGTGTCTGAGGCTTGGAGAAAGTCGGGTGACGCATGGTATTATCTGGGTGATGACGGCAACATGGTAAAAGATTCGATTGTTACCGTAGGAGACGGCATTTATTATTTGAATGCCGACGGTGTAATGGCGGCTAATCGTTGGGTTCTTGCAAAAGATATCGACGATAATGATGCATGGTATTACTTCGGTGCCGACGGAAAAGCGTACAAGGGCAAAGACGGAAGAGTATATACTCGTGAAATTAACGGAAAGAGATATCTTTTTGATGAAGAAGGAGTAATGCTTACCGGATTCTTCGATGCGGAGGGCAATGCGGTAGAAGATGACAATCCGTTTAAGAGTGCGAAATACTACTTCGGTGATGACGGAGCAATGTATGCGGATCAGTGGTTGCTTTATTCACAGGTAGGAGAGAATCCGGGATATTCAGAGCTTGGACAGAGAAACTACAGTGAGTATGATGAGATGTGGCTGTACTTCGGGGCTAACGGAAGAAAGTACGCTGCAAGCAGTACAGATCAGTCAAAGCAGAGAGAGATAAACGGTAAGGCATACCTGTTTGATGAGAACGGTGTAATGATACCTCAGCTTTCCGTAACCAACGCAAACATAAGAGCTACAGCAAGTAACGCTAAAGTAAAATACGGTTCACTTGATGTTGACGGTGAGCTTAAAGACGATTACTGGACATTTACAGTACCTAATGAAGTAATGAGTCAGCATGATTATGATACAGAAGAGCACAGCTGGTTCAGAACAAAGAAAGACGGTAGTGTAATTAAAGATAAAATAGCTACAGTACTTGGAAGAAGATACGCTTTCGATGAGATCGGACGTATGCAGACAGGTTTTGTAATTATGTTGGAAGATGATACATTCGGTATCAAATATGATGTAGATGAGTGGACAAAGGAAGACTTCCTTACAGACGCTCTCAACTCACCTATAGCTGCAATCGACAGAGGAAGCTTATATCTCTTCGGTACAGATGAGCTTAATGACGGTTCAATGATTACCGGTGAGGTTACAGTATCTCTTAGAGATCAAAATGCGGTATTCGGTTTCAAAGACAACGGTAAGGCTATCGGAGCAAGATGCACACTTGCAAAGAACGACGGTAAGTTCTACTTCAACGGATTAAGACTGGATGCTGATGCAAGCCTTAAGTACGGTATTCTTAAGGACACAAGAACAGGTCACGGCGAGTATGTAGTCGTAGACTCAAACGGTAAAGTAGTCAAAGGCACAAAGATTCTTAAGGACGGAGAGGGCAACTGGATAGTAGTTTCAAACTCAAAGTTCGTAGCAAGAGTAAGTGATAGTGACAGACCGAGAAAGAAGAACGGAAGATTCTATCACTACGATTCAAGTGCCGACAGACATGACAGATGGGGAGCGGAAATCACATATGCCACAGACGGACTAAACAATTTGGACAGTGATTTTGTTCTCTTTGACAGATAGTTAGAGGAGAGATATGAAGAAAAATAATTTAATAAAGCTGATTAAACAGTCAACTGCGGGACTGTTGACAGCTGCAATGGTGCTGACAGGGGCGCCACTGGGGAATATGACTGTGATGGCGGCGGGATTATCACCGAACACAAACCTAAGTCCCGGAGATGGACAGCGTAATAAATGGGTAAGCCAGGTGGATGGATTTACTTATGGTTCATCTGATTCTACAGCATTTGCCTTTGGAGATGTTAGATACAGAAAGACACTTAGTTTAAATGGAATTGGATACACAAATAGAACATCAAGAATAACATCAATTTCCCAAACAGGTGACGCATCTACGTTTAGTATTGCCGGACTGGTGAGTTCAAATGATAGAGCAAATAATACAAATGGATATTATACAGGAGCCACAGCACATACTGGACAGCCACGTAATAATCCAACAATATATGTTCAATATGATACTAACTGGTGGGATGGATATTATGCATTCGGAAAGCCGTTTCGTATAGGAACAGATGCTGAGCTTACAGATACAGTTACAACAGGTTCAACTGTATACACACCACCAAATGCAGCTAATCCTGATGAAGGTCCTGTTGATACATACGTAAGCTCTTGGAATGGTGCAGAGCCGACAGCAGCAGCATTCCCAGGAAGCCCAAGAAGAAAGGTTTTACATTCATTTGGTGGAACTTATTACAATGGACAGGTATTAGAACTTAGTAATGGATTAACTGGAGCAAATGAAAGAAAAGTAGAACTGAGACAGGAAATAAAACCATCTGATGATGATCAGTTTATTGTGGTTCAGTATACTGCATTTAATCCAAGTGCTACAGATACTGTGGATTTTATGGTGGGTAATGAGACAGATACCATGCTTCCTTCTCAGGATAATGTGCCTATCTTTACTACAAGACATGGTGCCGGAGAGAAATTTGAAGGACTTCACTTCCAAAGCCATAAGACAAGTGATCATCCTTTAACCGTATTTGATATATATTCATCAGGTAACGGTGCGGGGATGGTAAAGAGAGATGCAAATGACCCTAGTGAAAATCGCGTTTGGGGTATGTTGTATCCAAATACAGCGGGAATTGAACATACTTCATGGGTATTTTCACAAGGATTCCCGGGAATGGTAAATGCCGGTGACAGTGCGGCGGCATTTTCAGCATACTTTAACTTAAAGCCGAGAGAGCAAAAAACTGCTACATTTATGATTGCCCTTAAACCTTCAGTATATTATGTAAATGAAGGATCGGGAAATACAGGCGTACATCCTACTAACAATATTATAGCGGGATTTATGGGTAGACCTATAAACTCTGTAAAGGATGCTATAGCTGATATAAAAGCAAGAGGAATTAAGAAGGCGTATATCTATTTGCAGAATGATGCAACAATAGGTGAAACCTTGACTATTCCAAATGATACGGAAATTACTATTCAGACAGCGGATTTTAATAATCCGGGATTACCAACTTATACCGGATATCAAAAGTTTAACCCTTCTATAAAATCTGATATAGCTACGTTAAAGAGAACTGCCGGCTTTACAGGCGAGTTATTCAAAATGGAGAATAACGATTCAAGGTTGAACTTCCGTAATGTTATAGTTGACGGAAACGGAAATAATCCTACAGGACAAACTAATACTACAGCAACAGCACCTGCCTTTGATCTTGATAAGGGTAAGGTGAGTGTAAAAGCCGGTACTGTAATGCGTGGATTTAGAGTAACCGGAGCAAAGGTACCTTCAGTATTTAAGATTTCAGGAACCGGTGTTCTTGATATAAATGCTGCAGGTGGAGCAGCTGCAATTAAAGACAATATATCATTGGATGACGGTGTGGCTATAGACTCAACAGAATCTAACTTGGGCGCAGGATTATATCCTATTACAGTAAACGGAAGTCTGGATGTTACCGGATCAAAGATGTACAACGGAACACTCGGTACTGCAGACGAAAAGACAAAAGACGGAAACGTCTTAATAGATGATAAACCTATATTTGTTGAGTCCGGAAATGCTATAAGCGGTAAAATCGGAATAGGAATGACAGGAGATGCCCTTCCTACAGCAAACAGTGAGGGTAGTGTATTGGCGGATTATGCTGACAGAACTTCCGGCGGTTCATTGCCATATTCACCTGCAAACTTCAAATCGGATATTTACGGACAGACTATAGGAGCCGGAGACGGTGTAAAGACTGTTGCACATGCGACCGCCGGAACCTTAGAGGACGCAAAGGTTATATATCTTCATTCAACTATATATACATTTGCTTTGACATATTTAAAGCCTGACGGTTCATCATTTAACTTTGCAGACCTTACAATACCTGCACCTGTACCGTCTACAGAAAACTATGTAGATGCAAACCCTTACTCAAAGGGAATACCTGCAGGTGGTGAAGTAAAATATAACATGCCTACAATCAACGGATATAAGTATGATGTAAGTGCAAATACTGCAATCAACCTTCCTGATTCTATATCAATAGATGCTAACGGAAGCTTAACAGGTACAATGCCGGGTGAGAACGTAAGTATCAGAATAAATCTTATAAAAGATGAGGCTACATATAAGTTTGATCCACAAAGCGGTTCAGCGGTTCCTGACAGAACCGAGCCTACAGGAGCCATATCAAATATTTCTGTTCCACAGAGTACAAGACTTGGATATGATCTTGTGGGATGGCAACAGTACAATGATGTAAACGGAAACAATATATTTGATTCAGGTGATACCGATATAGGTGCTGTGATTACTTATCCAAGCGGAACTTTCCCGACACCTGTTGTAACAGGAGTTAAAAAGTTCTATGCAAAGTGGACACCGGGATCCGGAACATTTGCAATAACAAGAAAGTTTACAAACAAGAGTGTTTCAACACCTATCACATTCTTTACAGATGTTGATAATACACATCATGTGAATGACAACTTTACGATGGATCCTATAGGACCTATACCGGGATATATGTATGACAGTGGAACAAAGACACCTAATACAGCAGCTACAGGAACAATAGCTCCTGCAACAGATGCACATCCGGGAAGACTTACAATAACAAGTATGCCTCCTCTTGCGATTGCACTCTATTACAAGTATTCGGTAGATCCTTCACAGAGATTTACATTTGAAGTAAGACATGAGGACCTTGCAGGTAATGTAATAGCACCTACAACAACAGTAACAAAGTTGGCAGAGCAGCAGGTAAGTGCGGCAAAGAAGAATGACATTACAGGATTCTCATACTCTACATTTACAGTTACACAGGGTAGAACAGCTCCTACAACACCTCTATATACAATCGGTATTGATGACGGAGTGAATAACCTTATAATTGATGAGAATCTGGCAAACGGTAACTTTGTTGCAAAGATGCCTAACCAGAATGTAACAGTAGTATTTAAGTATACAAATGATTCAGGAAACAACCTGATAAAGAGATACTTTGACAGAATCGATAATACAGTACTTGCAAGTGAAGTTGTGCCACATATGGCAGGAACAACATTTGTAGAAGGCCTACCTACATCAGGAACAAATCTTGAAAGAATTTACGGATATGTTTGGGATGCAAGCTCAAGTGTAGATCAAAATCCTACAACACTTGGAAATATAACAAATAATACAACCGGAGAGTTTACAGGAACGATGCCTGTACTTCCAACTGCAACACCTACAAAGGTAGACTGGATGTTAAGCAGAGATGCATCAAAGTGGACAAGTATCAACTTTGCAGTAGCATCTGCACCATATAACAACGGTAGCGTAGGAGCAGCTACAGCAAACAGCATCTTATTAAGTGACGGAACAAGCGCGGGAGATGCAAGAGCATATAAGTTCAGCAAGATAAAGGCATTAAACTATGTACCAAGTGTAACACCTAACCGTTACTATATGTTTGACGGATGGTATAAGGATGCAGCATGTACACAGCCTGTAGGAGATACAGACTTCTTTAGAACAACAGATCCTACACCTTTAACTGTGTATGCCAAGTTTGTAGAAGACCCAAGTAAGTGGTTTGATATCAACTTTGCGGCAGGAAGCAACGGTTCAATCACAGCTCCTGCAACACTTCATATACCGTTTGATTACACATGGAGTCAGATAACAGGACAGCTTCCTACAGCTACACCTGTAGCAAACTACTTGTTTAAAGGCTGGAAGGATCCAAACGGTGCCTTCATGCAGGGAACAAGCACACTTACAAACCATGCAACATATACAGCATTCTTTAGCCAGGATCCAAACGTGTTCGGTACTATCGGATCTATCACACCAACAGGTCGTATAGGAAATGACGGAAGCGGTGAGATAGTAATAGACGGTACAACACCGGGAAATGTATATGTAATAAGCGATCCTGACGGAAATATCGTAGCGGTGGTACCGGGAGATTCAACAGGAAATAGAACTGTAGTTCCAAACCTTATACCGGGAGCACACTACAATGTACAGGAAGGAAGCCCTGATACACAGGCAACTGTAGGTCAGCCGATTTCTTCTATAACAGGTACATCGGTATCAACACCACAGGATGTATATGTTCCGACAGTAGATAATAACTACAACATAGGATATGATCCTGAAAATGACGGTATGGCACAGATTATTATCAATCCGGCAGATCCTGACGCAGATTATGCGCTCATAGATGAGAACGGAAACGTAGTGCAGTATCCGGGAAGTGACAACGGATGGATGACTCCTGTAGGAAACAATCCTTCAACAGTTACTTTCAACAACTTAAATCCAAATGAGACCTACACTGTAGTGGCAAGAAAGAAGGGCGACAGCTCAATTCCAAACCCACTTACAAAGTTACCTGACGGAAATCAGATAATAGCAAATCCGGGAGATATGGCGGACGCACCTAAGTATGTAGTAGAGACAAAGGGCGGAAGCGTAGTAACGGTAGGAACAACAAGTGTAGGAAATGACACATACGATCAGGCAAAAGCAGGAGAAGAAGTGGTAATCCATGCAGATCCTGTAGATGCAAACGGCAAGAACTTCCTTTACTGGCAGGTACTTGCAGGAAGAGCTGTAGGAGTCAGCGGAAATATAACACAGGCTGATTACTCATTTACTCTTTCAAATTCAAATATTGTACTTAAGGCTGTATACGAACCTACAAAGGTAGCGGGAGATGATGCGGATCTTACAGAGACAATAAGAGGCGGTGGAGTAGGAGAGTTCGGACTAATACCGGGTCAGATACCTGGACTTGCACATGATCTTACAACACCACTTGACAGATCACTTATCGGAGTAAACGGTGCAACAGTAGAATACAAGGTAGTATTTAACAAAAGAGATGCAAAACCGAATGAGAAAACAGCTGTAAAGCCTGTTTCTATATCGGGAGTTGATCATCCGGATGCACATACAACAGCATACGGACTTGATATCCAGCTTGAAAGATATGTAAACGGAAGACTTGTAAATAACGGAATACTTGCAACAGCATCAAATGCGCCAGTAGATGTTATAGCACAGCTTCCTGCAGAAGACGTTGATCAGCTTGATTACCAGTTATTTGATGTGACACCTGACAGTTTAGGTAATATCAATCCTGTAGATATAACAATTACAACAGATGTAGCAAACAATGCGGGACTTCTTAAGTTCACAGGTAACTTGCAGCATTCATATGTACTTGTTTATTCAAAGACATTTAAGGTAACATTTGTAGATAATAAGCCTGTACTTGATAATTTACACTTAAATGATACAAGCAGAAACTTCTATAAGAAGTTTAAGGTAAGAAGAAAAGAGAATGTAGAGGATGCTTACTACTCAAGTGATTATGCGGTAGTTACGGCATATGCACAAAATGATGTAGCAAACGGACTTGTAACACCGTTTGAGGATATCTATGGTGTACAGTATGACTATGTTAACTGGTCAAAGAAGGAAGATAAGCTTTCAGTATATGACACAACAAGTCCTGTAACAAAGAGAACAATTGTTTATGCATACTATTCAGACAACAGAAAAGAAGTTGCAAAGGCAAGAGTAGATCTTGGTGATACTATAGAAGAAGCAAAGATCCTCACAGGAGACCCATACCTTAAGGTAGCAGAGGTGGCAGAGCTTAATGAGGCTATAGCACATGCACTTGAGACACTTAGACAGGCAAGAGATCTTGTATCTCCTGACGGAACAACATATCTCAGACAGGCAAACTATGCAGAGCTTCAGCAGGCAATAGATGCACTTAGAAGACTTATTGACAAGTATTCAAAGATAGCAGCCGACAGAGCCGGAGACAGAAACAGAAGAACCGGTGGTGCCAGCGGTGGAGGTAACTCTTCAAGCGGTAGAGGAAGTAGACTTTTAACACCCGGAGAGAAGTCACAACAAAATACAGCTATCAATGAAAACAGTAATGTAAGAGCATTCGTACTTGGTGTAGACGGTGCTTGGGAGACAAACCCTGTAACAGGAGGATGGTCATTCGTACTTAACGGTGGAACACCACTTAACGATATGTGGGGAATGATTACATTCAACGACAATACAGGTAAGAAGGTATCACGTTGGTATTACTTTGACGGACGCTCAACAATGGCAACAGGTTGGGTATATGACTCAAAGAACGGCAACTGGTATTATATGAACACAACACCGGGACCTGAGCTTGGCCAGATGGTATTAGGTTGGGTAAAGGATGAAAAGACAAATAAGTGGTATTACATGAATGATAATACAGGTATCCTTAAGACAGGATGGCATAAAGATCCGCAGGATGGAAGATGGTACTATCTGAATTCAAACGGTGAGATGCTTGTCGGATGGCAAAAGATTGACGGTAAGTGGTATTACTTTAATACCAATACTCCACAAAATACTTATACATGGGATGCCGATGCTTTCAAGTGGAGCTACTTAAACAATACTGTAAGACCATTTGGATCTATGTATGCGGGAGAGAAGACTCCGGACGGATATAATGTAGATGCAAACGGTGCTTGGTACTAAGTGACGTAGGAGAAAAAATGAAAAGAAAGACAATAAAAGCAAAATTGACTGCCGTATTGTCTGCGGGTATGGCTTTTGCCATGCTCGCACCGGCAATGCCGGCATATGCAGCTGCTCCGGGAGCAGGAGAAATACAGTTTAATTTTACCGGAAAGAATGAATCGGTAGATCGCTTTGCAAGTGATTTAACATTGAGTGGAACTGCAGGAGATGTTATTCCTACAGCACCGGCACCTGCAGGACTTCAGGTAAATACCGGAACAGGTGCTATAGCACTGCCATATATGAATGACAACGGAGCTTTTGATGCAACCAAAACATTCCAGGCAACCGGTGATACATCGGCACTTAACTGGGATCAGAGAGGGTTAACCGGATATTTAATTACAGCATGGTATCCAAGAAATAATAACGGTATAGCAAGTCCTTATATGAATCAGGTACCTGCAATATATCCATATGGCGGTCAGACATACTATGCAGAGCTTGGACCTGATAATACAAAAACTTATTATTATAGGGTCAATCATGTAAAGTCAAGTGCTGCAAGCGGATACTATATACCGGGTCTTGATGATGCAAGTGCAACTCCTGCATTTAAGAATGTACCTGATAGAAGTGTACCTGTAATGTCAGGTATATCCGTAGCACCTCTTACAATCCCGGGATATAAAGTAGTAAATGTAGATACTACAGATGACGGAGACGGCGGTAAGACAGTTGTTTTACAGGGTAACTTTGATGTATCAAAAACACATATAGCATATGATACGGACTCAAAGTATGTTACAGGAACATCTATAAACAAGGGGGTTGAAATAACATACAAGTATGTTGTTGACCCTACTCAGACAAACGGTATTACAGTACAGGATTCAGTATATAAGTCATCAGCAGCCGTAGCTACATATCATGCAGGATTACCTGCGGGAACAACACAGACAGCCGATAACTCACCATTGTATACAGTTCCACGTACGGTTAGCGAAGTAGCTGCAATTGAGGCCGGAAAGAAGATAGAGACTATCACAAATATACCGGCAACAATATACGGAACAAATCAGAATGTACCGCTTCAGGGTAATTTAAACCTTATCTTAGCAAAGAAGTTTCAAGATCCTGCAACAGGAGCAACAAACTATACTCCTGCAAGATATATTCTTGATGCTACAACCCCTATAACGGTAACATATGGTAACGGAAAACCTAATTCCGACGGATATTTCACATCACCGGGAGTAAGTGGAGGAGCGCCAACTGTTATAAGAAACTTGATACCTGCAAGGGATGATGCGGCAAATAATCTTAGAAAGATTACTACCGAAGCAAATATGGTAGGAGATGCCGGACATGATGTAGATGCAAGAAAAGTAGTGGGAACAATGCTTAATCAGCCTGTTACAATTACTTTCAACTACATACCGAACCCTGCATACTTTGTAACTTTAAAGGTAAAGTATGAGGATGATCAGGGAAATAATATAACACAGAAGGTACTTGATAAGTTGGCTGATGCCGGAAATGCAGTGCCTGATGCCCCTGCAACAGAAGTAACGGGAACATTCTATAAAGAAGCAAACGGAACAGATCCTGTACAGATGATTTATGCAAAGGCAAACAATACAGGTTCAGCATACAATATGACAATAGAGGCACCTGAGCTTACAAGCTATCTGACTCACCCAAGTATAGAGGTGGATGATGCTGCAAACTGGTCATCATCATATACAACTCCTATATCAAGCTTATATGCCACATGGAGTGCTACAAGCCCTAAGTATGTGGTATCAACAGGCGGACCTACAGACAACTTTGTACTTACAGTAAAGTATACTCAAGATCCTAATGCAGTTACAGAGTTATCTGCAGCATCTGTGGAGGGTGGAGATCTTTATGTAACAAGCGGTGGAAGCAGTGTTACATATGATAGTTATATTACAAACGGAGGAACTTTCCCAAGATTGATAAGAAAGAATATCAATCCTAGTACACTTAAGTATGATCTTGATATAAAGAGAAGCGACTTACCTACACCTGTTCCTAATGCAGGATATTTATTTGACAAATGGACATATAAGGGTCAGGAAGTAAGCTTTGGTTCAAACGGTGAGGCAACTTTAACACAGATAACACCGGGAACTACAAATATAATCTCTCTTATAGCTAATTTTAAGAAAGATCAAAATGCATGGTATAAGTTTACTCTCCATGATGAAAAAGCCGACAATAAGGTAGTATTATCAAACGGTACTTTGGCTGAGATACCAAGAAAAGATGCTTCAGGAGTAGATAGAGTTAATGTTCCGTGGAGTGAGATTCAGGATTATACAGAAGAGACTCATAACGGTATAAGTGTTGCAGCCGGATATACACCGAAGTGGTATGAAGGTACAGTAGATCCTTCAACAGGAAGATTGAACCTTACACCGATAGATACGGCAACTGTAGATCTTTCAACACTTGCAGGAAAAGATTTGTATGTATTTGGAGAGAGCACAACACCTGTAGCGCCATATGTACCAAATATTACAGGAAGCTTAAATCCTACAACAGGAGAGCCTACAATAACTATAGATTCTGCAACACCTGCACAAATGGATTCAAGACTTACATATGTTATAACAGATCCTTCAGGAAATGTTGTAGCAAAAATATCAGGTGCAGATGTAATGAGAGAGGGCGGTTTGGTTACAGATCCTGCAATACAGGCCGGAAATACTTATCATGTAAGTACAGTTCCTGCAACAGATGCGGGAAGTATAGTAGTAGGAGCACCGATACCTTCAAGTATAGCAACAGTAGCAGGACCTTCAGCACCGGCTACAATACCTGTAGCTGTTACACCTTCAGTATCACAGGATCCTTCAAATGCGGGACAGGCGATGATAACAATAAATCCTACATCACCTAATACAGACTATGCATTGGTAGATCCTTCAGGAAATGTAGTGTACCCGTTTACAACACCGAGTGCACCGGGAGCACCTATAACATTTAATAACTTAAATCCGAATACGATATACAGAGTTGTACCAAGAACAACAGGAACAAATGTAACACCTGCAGCACGTATAGCTGACGGAGCATCATTACCTGTTGACACATCAAACATCGGATTGGCAGTAAACAGATTTAATATAACAGCTGTTTCAAATGATGCACCGGCAATAAGTAACTTCAAGATAAACGGAGTTGCATCAACAGATCCTGCAGTTTTACAGGGACTGTCAGCCGGTACACAGGTAGAGATAGAGGCAAGCGGTCTTGACAATAACAGCCAATTATTTGATCATTGGAACATCATCAGCGGTGGACCTCTGCCAAATATGAATGCGGCAACAAATCAGCGTTTGACATTTGATATGCCGAACAACCCTGTAACAATACAGGCGGTATATTCAACACCGGGACAGACATGGGCTCCTGTACAGTATAATAACGGAGTAAGTCCAAGCAGAAATGTGGGAATTATCCAGCCGATTATTACAGACTCAGGAAACTTCCGTATAGTAATAGATAAGACACCTGTAGGAAGTACTCTGAGAACTCAGATGGCTGATGCTATAGGAGATGACTCATATAGAGGAGAATTCCGGGTAAGTGCAAGAGTACAAAAGGAAAATCCTTTAACAAGTACATGGGAAGATTATGCTTTACCAAGTGGAACAAAGTTATCAGGAGTAGTTGAGACAGGTGTATTGATGCAGGATAGAGAGTATAAGTTCTATTCAGCAACACCGTCAAATGCAACAACAACAGCTCCTACCTTTAATGAGGAACATGGAGATTATGAGAATGCAGGAAGTGCATACACAGGAGAGTTCAACTTTGAATTTGAGAGTGGAATGAACTATGTATTCGGATATGTTTTACCTGCAAGCACATTTAAGGTAAAAGTAATAGACGGAAGAGATAATCACCTTGTAACAAGACTTACAATAGCAAGTAATAAGGTAGTAAACGATTATGCGTCACTTTATGCAAGCGCAATACAGTCAGACTATGTAGACAATGACGGTATTACATGGCATTACGAGGGATTAAGTAAGGACAGAGGAATGTATGATCCTTATGATCCGACTCTTCGTGTAACAGCTGATGAGACAATCTATGTTTACTATTCAAATGATAAGGCTGAGCGTAGAAAAGCTGAGGCTGATTTAAAGGCGGCTATAAAGAATGCAAACAATCAGTTAAACAGAATCAACGATCCTGTAAAGAGAGCAGCACTTCAGGCGGCAATTAATGCGGCACAGGCTGTAATTGACAGAATAAACAGAAAGTCATCTACACCTGAGCTTATAGCAGCTCTTCAGGCGCTTAATGATGCAGTGGTTGATGCAGGAGGAAGAACACATGGTCGTGGTGGCCGCGGCGGTTCAGGCGGAGGCTCAGGCTCATCAGGAAGAAAGTCCGGCGGACAAACAGCAGGTCTTAGAGTCGGGTTTGACGGTAACTGGGAGCTTACAAATCCTGTAGAAGCTACAGCAAATCCTGACAGCAGCAAGTGGGTATTCAACCTTGCAAATGGCGGAAGAGCTAAGGGATGGGCATACTTAAGCTATACTTACGAAGGAAAGACAAAGTCTGAGTGGTATCACTTTGCTGAGGACGGCATCATGGATTCAGGATGGTTCTTAGACGGAAGTACATGGTATTATCTGTCAATGAATCACAACGGATTCTATGGTGAGATGATTAAGGGATGGCATCATGACGGCCAGGACGGAAGATGGTATTACCTTGATCCTTCAAGCGGTGCTATGCATACAAACTGGAGCAAGATAGGAGGAGAGTATTACTTCTTGAATCCTACAGCACCTGCACAGACGTGGTTCTTTGATAATGTAACAGGTAGATGGAATCATGGTAATGTGAACTCAAGACCTCTTGGTTCAATGTATCAGAATGAAACTACACCTGACGGTTATCATGTAAATGAAAGCGGAGCTTGGAGATAATTATAGTTTATAAAACTTGTAGATATTTTCAGTCCGAAATAAAAAAGGGGAGTCGCACGAAAGTGTGGCTCCTCTGTTTTTATAAAACAGCCACCCGAAGGTGGCCGAAATAATTTATTGCTGTTATTTATTTTGTTCCGAATATTCTGTCGCCGGCATCTCCAAGTCCCGGACAAATATAAGCGTCGGAATTAAGTTGTCTGTCAAGGTGACCTACATATATCTGTACATCCGGATGGGCCTCTTCAAGAGCTTTAAGTCCTTCAGGTGCGGCTATGATACACATGAATTTTATTTTTTTACCGCCATGTTTCTTGATTTGAGATATGGCATCGATAGCAGAACCGCCTGTTGCAAGCATAGGATCTGTAACAACTATTATTCTCTCCTCAATAGGGTTTGGAAGTTTACAATAATATTCTACAGGTGTATGAGTTTCTTCATCTCTGTAAAGACCTATATGTCCTACCTTTGATGCCGGCACAAGCTGTAAGATACCGTCAACCATACCGAGCCCTGCTCTAAGTATAGGTACTATTGCCATTTTTCTACCTGAAATCATTTCAGTCATACATTTTTCAAGTGGAGTTTCTACTTCAACTTCTTCTGTAGGAAGGTCGTTTAAGGCTTCATATCCCATCAACATTGCAATTTCACCTACAAGAGATCTGAATTCATTGGTTCCTGTGTTCTTATCACGAAGAATTGATATTTTGTGTTGAACCAACGGATGCTTATTAATATAAACTTTTGACATTTTACACCTCAATCTAAAATTTGCTTCCCTTATTATAGAGCAAATAAATACATAAGTACATAGAAAAAATTATTTAGTGCTTGGAGAATATTTTACAAGTACATAGTCACCAAGCTCATGAGAAAGAGGCATGGCTATAAAAATATCACCACCTGATTCGTAAGAGAAAAGCTTCGGAAAACCTTCATTCACATCATTTTTCTTTATAAGAGGGAAATCCGCATCCTCAAGCAAGGCTTTCAGAGTATCAACACTTAATGTCTTTTTATATTCTGTAAAGCCTGCAGCCTGTGTGTTTGTAGCATTTTCAAGTTCAACATCATCTGAGAGTATGTAGTTTGCAATGGTAAGCGGATCGGCAAAATCTGTAAGCCCGATACTTTCACCTGTATCAAGATTTATATTATTTGTAAAAATAATCTTTTTACTCTCATTTCCTGTTTTAAGTGTTCCGGTGTAAACTATACTCATTCTGTTTCTGCTTTGATTTTTTACATTATACTTTAATTCGGCAGTTGAACCGGCATTTGAAGTAAATGAATCCAAAGCAAGTTTGGCATTATCCTCAATAGCTTTATTTACTGATGATTCTATTTTAGAGTCAATTCCGCTAAGTTTAGGATAAGAGACTTTTGATTTATCCTTGGAATAGCTCTGCGCATTTTCGGTAACACTTGATTTGGAAGATGATTTTTTATCGGCGGTAGTTGTTTTACCTGATTTTGTTTCAGCCGAAGAGGACTCTTTACTGTCACTTGTAGGTGCAATTGTAGTTGGTGACATAGCGCCGTTAGCACCCTCGGCAGCGGTAGTAGTAGGTGACATGGCACCGTTAGCTTCTGTAGTCATAATACTTTTCAAATCTGAAGTATCCTTACTTTTGCATCCTGCACTTATAACAGGCAATGCAAGAATTGTTAAATATAATAATAGTTTCTTCATTTTACCTCCATATGATTTGATTTCTTCAAATACATTATACATGAAAACAGGAAAAAGAAATCTTAATTATAAATTAGATTTTAAAAAATACCACCAATGTAGTTTTTATAATATGTTTGCTTTCATTTTTAAATATGTTAAAATAATGCGAATGAATAGAACAAAATTTAGTTTTGGGGAGATAATATGGCATTTATCAGTGTTTTTGATGTGCTTGGTCCAAATATGATAGGGCCTTCAAGTTCACATACCGCAGGGGCATGTGTAATTGCATTCTTAGCCAGAAAGATGATAGGGGGGAATCCCAAAAAGGTAGAGTTTATACTTTACGGCTCCTTTGCAAAGACTTACAAAGGACATGGTACGGATAGAGCATTGCTTGGCGGACTTATGGGATTTAGCACAGATGATGTAAGAATACGTGATTCATTCAGCATTGCCGCCGAGAGAGGGATAGAGTACAAATTTACGCCAAACAGTGAGCTTACCGAGATTCATCCGAATACAGTTGATGTATGTATGGAGGATGAAGACGGGAGAAAGGTTACAGTCAGAGGTGAATCCCTTGGCGGTGGAAAGGTAAGAATAGTAAAGATAGATCAGGTTGATATAGACTTTTCAGGTGAGTACAGTGCTATTATTTTGGTGCATCGTGACAGACCGGGAGTTATAGCATATATCAGTAAGATTTTAAGTGAGCATAATATAAATATCGCATTTATGAAGCTTTACAGAGAATCAAAGGGAAATAAGGCATATACAATTATAGAATCGGATGAAATGATACCGCCGGATATAAAACCGGGATTATATAAAAATGAACATATATCACAGGTGATGATAGTTCAATAGGAGAGATTATGGATTTTATTAATGCAAAAGAGCTTTTAGAACTTTGTGATAAGAATGATCTATCCATTTCAGATGTAATGAAAAGAAGAGAATGTGATGAGAGTACAAGTTCAAAAGAAGAGATAATAAATAAAATGAAAAGAGTTCTTGAGATTATGAGAGACTCTTCAACATTACCTGTAAATACACCTATAAAATCAATGGGAGGACTTATAGGAGGTGAGGCAAAAAAGCTTAGCGAATATCAAAATCAGAAGAAAAATATAGGAGGTCCGGTACTTTCAAAGGCAGTAATGTATGCAATGGCCGTTTTGGAATGCAATGCCTCCATGGGACTTATAGTGGCGGCTCCTACCGCAGGTTCATCAGGAGTAGTTCCGGGACTCTTATTAGCAATGCAGGATGTATATTCTTTTTCTGATGAGAAAATATTAGATGCATTATTTACAGCAGGTGCAATAGGATATCTGGCTATGAGAAATGCTACTGTAGCCGGGGCTGTGGGTGGTTGTCAGGCGGAGATGGGTGTAGCGGCAGCCATGGCGGCGGCTGGAGCTGTTGAACTGTTGGGAGGAAGCCCTTCTCAATGTCTTGATGCGGCATCAACGGTGCTTATGAATATGCTTGGATTGGTATGTGATCCTGTAGGTGGACTGGTAGAGTATCCATGTCAAAACAGGAATGCTTCCGGAGTTGCAAATGCATTGGTGGCGGCAGAACTCACAATGGCGGGAATAAAGCAGCTTATACCTTTTGATGAAATGCTTGATACTATGTATAAGGTAGGTAAGAGAATGCCTGTAGAACTTAGAGAAACAGCACTTGGCGGATGCGCGGTGACAAAAAGTGCATGTGATGCCTGCGGAGGTTGCAGATAAAAATGCGATTACCCGATATAACTACATATCGGGTAATCGCTTATTTTAATTAGTTATTATATTTATAGAATCCTTCACCTGCATTTATACCTGTTTTACCTTCTGAAATATATTTTTCAAGAACAGCTTTTATTTTACCTTGAACAGTACCTGGATCCTTTGAAAGCGGATCGTTTGATACTACATTAAGGGCTGTACTTAAACCGATTATATCAAGAATCTGGAAAGGACCGTAGGGTGATCCTGTGCCCAGTCTCCATGTAAGATCGATGGTAGCAGGATCTGCGACTTCCTTTGCAAGCAGCATCTGTCCTGCATTTAAGAAAGGTATCAGCATGGAATTTAATATATATCCTGGTTGTTCTTTAGTAAGGCGAAGCGGAATCATTTTAATATCAGATGCAAACTTTGCTACAGCCTCATATGCATCCTTGTCTGTACCGTCATGCCCCATAATCTCGGCAGTATTGCTGATCCAAATATTGTTTGCAAAGTGAATTGCAAGATATTTTTCAGGTCTCCTAAGACAGTCACGGAATTGGCTTGGAATCATACTTGAAGAGTTTGTGGCAACTATTGTCTTTTCCTCAAGATGTGGATCCAAAGCTTTATAAAATTCCTTCTTTGCTTCAGGATTTTCAGCCATACTTTCAATTACAAGGTCTGTATCCTTACAAGCCTCTTCAAAACTTGTGGTAAGAATTATTTCTTTGTAGGCTTTCTCTGTAGATTCCAGAAGCTTATCTATATCTGATTCCGTAAGTGATCCGGAATCAGGAGCAAGTCCTCTCGGTAATGAGACCCCCGAACCAATACTTTTCTTAGCCTCACTTAATGTACTCTTGTAAATATTATATAATCTATCCAATTTCGGCTTTGTTCTTCCTATAGACTCTTCACTTCTGAGCCAAATCTTTACATTGAAACCGCAAAAAGCTGATTGAAAAGCTATCTGTGAACCAAGTACGCCACCGCCTGCAACTGTTATATTTTTCATATTACCTCCTTAATATCCTATATAAAGGACAAAGATTATTGTAAATGTACAATATTTAATTGTATAAAATATATTATAACACTTTTATATAATTTTGGGAATATATTTTACCGTACTGTTAAAGTTTTAAACTTTAACTTTATGAAAATATAGTATATAATGTACCGGTAAATTGTAAGAGGTTTAAGGAGGTTTTAAATGGGTAAGCAACCGAAAAAACGAAACAGTGGTAACACTTTGGGGCTCTGTTTAATGATTTTGGCCGCTGTTATTACTATTATAATAGCTTTTCCGGTTACTGATGGTATCAGAAAGACTATAAAAGATAATATCAAATATATTGCCGGTACATATTCCGCTACGGAAAAGGGATTTGGTGGCAAGGTAAAAGCCATAGTAACAGTCGGAGATAACGGAATAGAAAATATTTCATTTGAAGGGTCTAAGGAAACTCCGGATATAGGAGGAGCTGCTGTTGAAAAACTCAATGCACAGATGAAAACAGCGCTTGATACCGAGATTGACTCTGTAAGCGGTGCAACAGTCACTTCCACAGCTTTGAAAAGAGCGTTGAAAAAGGCTTTACTGAAGGCTCGGGGTAAAGAAGTTAAAGAAAATATGGAAGTAAAGTCTGCAGATATTGTAGTAATAGGTGCAGGTGGTGCAGGAATGAGTGCGGCGATAGAAGCGGCACAAAAAGGCGCTACAAATGTAGTTATTTTGGAGAAGATGCCTTTTACAGGCGGTAATACCGTAAGGGCTACAGGCGGTTTGAACGCTTCTGAAACTCAGTATCAAAAAAGAGACGGTATAGAGGACAGCAATGATTTGTTCTATGAAGATACAATGAAGGGCGGAAAGAATTTAAACGACCCCGATCTTGTAAGAACATTGGTACAAAATTCAGCTGCAGCAGTTGACTGGGTAAATGAAATCGGCGGAGATCTTTCTGTAGTTGCTCAGTTCGGTGGAGCAAGTGTAAAGAGAATACACAGACCAAGTGATACATCTGCGGTAGGACCTATGCTTGTAAAGACCTTAAACGCAAAGCTTGATGAACTTGGAATTCCTGTTTTACTTGAAACCAAGGCTACAAAGATAATTGCCGATAAGGACGGTAAGATAACAGGAGTGGAAGCCGAGGATGAAAATGGAGAGTTTGTTATAAATACCAAGGCTGTTATACTTGCTACAGGAGGTTTCGGAGCAAATCCCGATATGGTGGTAAAATATGCGCCACAGCTTGCAGGATTTATTACAACGAACCATTCCGGAGCTACAGGTGACGGTATAGAAATGGCACTTGAATTGGGAGCCGGACTCACAGATATCGAGCAGATTCAGACTCATCCTACCGTAAATCCGAATACCGCGACAATGTATACAGAGGGTGTTCGCGGTAACGGTGCTATATTGGTAAATGACGACGGAAATCGTTTTGTAAATGAACTTGAGACAAGAGATGTTGTTTCCGCAGCAATACTTAAGCAGCCAAATGAAGAGAGCTGGCTTGTTTTTGATACTGCGGTAAGAGAATCACTCAGTGCTATAGAAAAATATATAAATGAGGGAATTATTGTAGAAGCAAATACAATAGAAGAACTTGCTGAAAAAACAGGTATTAACAAAGAGAATCTTGTGGCTACCATGAATAAGTACGCCTCAATGCAGGAAGCAGGTGAGGACAGTGAATTCGGAAGAAAGAGTATGGAAGTACCTCTTACAAAGGCACCTTACTTTGCAGGACTTGCGAAACCTGCTATCCATCATACAATGGGCGGTGTAAAGATAAACACTGAAACTCAGGTTTTAAAAGAAGACGGAAGCGCTATCCAGGGACTTTACGCTGCCGGTGAAGTGGTAGGCGGAGTACACGGAGCCAACAGATTAGGTGGAAATGCCGTGGCGGATATAGTGGTATTCGGACGTATTTCAGGTGATAATGCAAACGGATATGTACTTGCAAACGGCGGAAATACCGAAAGAACCATAGTCGTAGAAAACGAAGATGCAAACTTCGTTCCACAGGATATAAAGACAGATCTTAAAGACGGTTCTTATAAAGGAAGCGCAAAGGGATTTGGCGGAGATGTGGAAGTTACATTTACCGTTAAAAACGGTATAGTAAACGATCTTTCTATAAGCGGAGGAAAGGAAACCGCCGAAATAGGAGGAAAGGCTATGGAGAAAATAAAGAGAAAAATGCAGTCAAGCGGTGAGTTTAAGGTTGACAGCGTATCCGGAGCATCTATTACCTCAAAGGGTGTAAGTGACGCTATAAAGAATACTACATTGCAGTAGTTAAATATAAAGCTGATATTCAAGTTGGATATCAGCTTTTTTTATTAAGAAATATTATTTTTTTATTATTTTTTAATGACTTAGTATTAAGTTTATGATACAATTTTTTGCAAGTTTAAATGTTGTATATAGCTTTATTTATGCAAAACTATACTTGAAAACATTAGAATAATATATACATAATAAAGGGGTATAAAATGAAAAAAAGAAGTTTCATTGGTTTATTGTTTGGCGCGGTGCTTTTGACAGGTTGCTCCGGTATTTCGTCTACTATAGCGGATATGCAGATAAAGAGTGCAAAAAAAAGCATGAAGGCTGAGAATTATGATAAAGCTATAAATAAGTTGAAAAGAGCTGTGTCTATACAAAGTAAAAATGTAGATGCATATATAATGCTTGCAGATGCATATGTGAAGGCCGGAGAACAAAAAGAGGCCGAGGATACTATCGACAAGCTTCGTGATTTGGACGATGTGAGACTAAGCGGCACACAGGAGGAGAAAGTTTGCTTACTTGACAGCAAGAGAATATATAGTGATATACTCAACAATTTCTATAAAACAGGTATTATAGGTGATGATGATGAACTGTATTTTTACAGTGGTGTAAATGAAATAGATTCTCTGGATAGTGATAAAGTTCCTGACTATTATTACTTTACATTAGCGGATATAACAGGTGACGGTCAAGATGAAATAATTATTTCAAAAAAAGATAAAGATGGTAGCAGTGAATATATTGTGCCGTTTAAGTTAATAAAAGGAAAAGCGGTACGAATTAGTTTTTTAAGCTCACCTGTCATATTTGCTGAGAACGGTAATGTTGTACAGGATTATAGTTCGTCAGATAAAGATAATCTGGTTGTATTAGGATGGAATTCTTCAATAGTACGCTATATGAAATTAGATAAAGACAGCAAAAGTAAAGAGATAGAGGAAACAAAACAGTTGATATCGGATAATAAAGTTATACTCAGCTCAGATGATATAGTCAATCGTGTGAATCCTGACAGAATCAAAGAGGCTGTAGATTCAATGGAGGTTCCGGATATTGATGATATTGATGTTGAAGAAAATAATAAGAGTAAAAACTCCGGAGACAAAAATAATAAAAACGAAGATTATAAGGAACGTTATAGGAAGAGATTGAATAACATTATTGATAGTGATGATACGTATGAATATTTTTTTAAACTTGCAGATATTACAGGTGACAATAGAGATGAGCTGATTATTAAACGGATATATGATGAATCGAATTATTTTGTGGATATATATAGTGTTGTAGATGGTAAACTTTATCTTGATATTTATGGGGAATATGGGGAGTTGTTCAGAGTTTTTGATGATAATTCCATATTGTGTGGTAGGGAATATTTAGATGATACCAAGCAGTTTAAATATTATAAATATAATAGAGATATATCAAGATTTTACATGGAAAAAGCCGGACAATATAGAGATGGTGATCTTGAATATCTGAACAAATTGCTGGAAAAGAAGGTAAAGTTGACTTCAGAGGATATAAATACCGAGCTGACATATGATAATATTGATACGGCACTTGGAGAATAGAAATTCATTGTTTAGAGAGGATTAAGGATAAGAGTTGACTATGAAGAGAAAGTATGTGGTATTGTTTTTATTTAGCATCATGCTTTTGACCGGATGTGCAAATATTGCTTCTATGAGAGCAAGTATACAACTAAAGAGTGCTGAGAAGTATTTATTGTCGGAAGACTATGAAAAGGCGATTGTAAGGCTTAATAAAGCTATTAAAATAGAACCTAAGAATGTAGAAAGCTATATTTTACTTGCCGATACATATCAAAAAGTAGGAGATATTGATAAAGCCGATAAAATTTTGAGTATGGCAAAGGAAATAAAAAATATGTCCGGTGAGGACCTTGATAAAATTAAAGAAAAAGAGGCAGAACTGGGTGCATTTGTTCATATTTCAGAGCCATCAGGTGAATATTCAAAGCCAATTACAATATATTTAACTAATAAAAATAACTATGAGATTCATTATAAAGTTGAAAATGATTCAGATGATATTTTAATGCCGGATACCAAGTATATAACACCAATTAGTATAAAGAGAGAAGGAACTTATCTGCTAAAGACTTATACTACAGATGACACCGGAAAAAAGTATGATGAAGTATCTGTAAAATATAAAATTACAAATAAAAAATCAGAGGGTAATAAGTCTACTATAAAAGTCAGTACGAGAGAAGATATTGAGAGAATCAACTCAAATCCTGATGGAAGCTATGAACTGACAAATGATATTGAATTAGGTGATTGGGAGCCGATAGGTACGGAAGAACGACCATTTAAAGGAAGACTTTTGGGCAATGGGCATACTATAAAATTCAGAATAAATAAGAACACAAGCGATTCATATAATGCCGGATTGTTTGGTGTGATAAATGGAGGCACAGTATCAGATCTGATTATTGATACAGATATTGACTTGCAAGTTGGTGGAAATGGTACTCTTATGGCTAATTCAGCCGGAATATGTGGAAAACTGCTGAATGGTACTATCGAAAAATGTTTAGTAAAAGGAGAAATACTAACTTTAGGGTCAGGTGATGCATATGCCAGAAGCGGTGGTATAACTGCAAGTGCAGAGAATGCATCGGTTATATCTAATTGTGTAGTAGAAGCTTATATAAAAGCGTCATCAAATGATTATAATACGATGGCGGCAGGGATTTCACCATGGCTTGACAGTTCTACTATAGACAGATGTATCGTGAGAGGTCCGATTTATGGAAGTAATGATATAGGATATACATATGTAAGTGGAATATCAGCCTCCGGTGCTGATGGAGAAGTAAATTCTTCTGTTGTTGAAACAACAGATATAGTTGGATACGGTAATGGCTTATTTTTAGATATTATTAGTAATTTTGCTGTATGCAAAGGTAATATAGCATTGCAAAAAGGAAATAAAAACGGATATGTAACATACAATGAATTAATGAGTATAGACACATATATAAAAATGGGATGGGACTTTATAAATGATTGGAAGATGGATTCCAATTCGGAAGTAACTCTAATGTATTAAAATCAGCGTATTTTTGGAGGAGAAAATGAAGATAAAACAGAGAGGTTTATTTATAGTTATTTCAGTTATTTTACTTATGTGGCTTACAGGTTGTGGGAAAAAGACTGTAGCATTGGATGATTATATTAAAGTATCAGCAACCGGATATGATTCAATAGGAACTGCAGAGGTGTCGCTGGACTATAAAAAGTTTGAGAAAGACTATGGCAAAAAGATCAAGTTCAATAAAAAAGAGAGTAGACATGATTTTGTTAAGGAACATTCTCTAAAATCTTCTATGGATGATTCGAAACTTTTGTTGGATACCTGTGTGCAGATGGAAATGGATACAGACAATCATCTAAGTAATGGTGACATTATAAAGGTAAAAGTAAATTTTGATGAGGAACTTGCCGAGGAGTATTTTAAAGTTGAGCTTACTTGTTCAGATATAGAATATAAAATAGAGAGCTTGGAAGAAGTAGATAAGTTTAATCCTTTTGATTATATTACAGTTGAATTTTCAGGAACTTCTCCTCATGTAAGTGCACATATAAATGAAGATAGTGACAGAAAGGAAATAAAAGATATATACTTTGAAGCGGATAAAACTTCAAATATTAAGGTGGGTGATGCCATAAAAGTCAGAGCAAAACAAAATATAAGTGATCGAGAATTCGTGGAAAAGTATGGTTCTATAATATCAGAACATACAAAACAATATATCTGTGAGGGGCTGGATGCTTATATTACAAGTACTATTGATGTACCTGAGAATTCTATGAATGAGTTAATATCTGACGGAGAAAATGAAATTAGAGATCATATTAACGACTACTGGAGTAAACCGGATAACTTGACCAGCATAACATATGAAGGCAATTATGTATTATCTTTAAAGGAAGATAATACTAGATGGGGATTGTATGATAATTTTGTATATATGGTATATAAAATTCAGGCAATAAATCCTGACCCGGTTCAAGCTGTAGAGTATTATGATTATGTCCGCTATTCAAATCTGGTGCTTTCAGCAAAAGGAGAATGGTCTTTAGGCTTTGGAGGTGATAGTACAACATCTGATATATTAGATGAAGACGGCTCATTTAATGTTGGAAACTATAGATATAGCGGATATCAAGATTTGAAATCATTTTTTAATAGTGAAATAATTCCATATGTAGATGATTATAATTATACTACTACTTTAAGCCCCAGTTAGTAAAAATAAAAGGTAGATTATCACATGTCTACCTTTTATTTTAATAGAAAAATTAGATGTGTTATGTTAAGATTATTCTATCAAAATAAAAGTCATTAACTATTAAGAGACTAAATGTTTAGGGGGACAAATTGTTAATAACCAGGGAAATGGACTATGCTGTAAGAATTATTAGAGCATTAAAAGAGGGGACAAAAGTTTCGGCAACTGAGGTGGCTAAAAAAGAACATTTACCACAAGCTATTACATATAAAGTTTTAAACAGTCTGTTGAAATCAAAATTGATTGGAAGTATGAGAGGAGTCAACGGCGGATACTATTTAAAATGCGACCTTTCAAATACCACATTGTTTGATATATGTATTGCATTAGGCGAGGACATGAGTATTACTGAATGTATAAGAGAAGGCTTTGATTGTATCAATAACAGATGTGGAGAATGTATGCTGAACAAAGAGTTTACAAGAATACAAAGCGCATTGAACAGAGAATTACAGAAAACCACTTTGGATAAACTTTTATAGGTTTATCCTTTTTTATTATTATAATGATAATAATAAAAAAGGTTTTAGTAACACATATACCAATAGTAAGAAAAAATTAATAAATGCTTGACAATATATTAATACAGATTTAAACTAAAGCTATAACAAAAATTCACATTAAGGAGAATATTGATGAGTGGAATAGGAATATTTTTGGGAATTGTATTAATAGTTGCAATGGTGTTTTGTGCTTTCAAAGAGAGCTCTATTACATCTCCGTATAAGACATTTAAGATATACGGAAGATGGAGAGCTTTTTTTGCGTTTGATTTTACTGGACTTGGTGCTATTTTGATTTTTGGCTCTGTATTGGATATGATGGGATATAATTGGATAGTAACTGAAGGATTTTTGGAAGTAGTATCAGCACCCATATTGCTACTATGTGGTTTAGGAGCATTAATATTAGGAATTTTAATTTATGTAATTACATATAAAAATTGCCCTGAAGATTTGCGTGGAAAGCTTATCATACATATGATAATGACAGCTCTAGGTACAATGACGAAGGTCGGATTTTTTTGGTTAATGTTCTTCTTCAAAATATGGAGTTATACTTTGCCAAAACATGTTGTGGGAAGTGATGGCAAGAGCTACTTAAGATATAATAATGGAGATATTTACAGTTCGGCAGGTAAGCGTGTAGGAAATGAGACTGGGGATGGAGAATTTACAGTGTTAAAAGCAGATAATGGTGAATTGATAGAAAACGATATCAAATTTAAATAATAATTAGTTGTTTAAAACTAATTTAATAAATACCTTATGGAGGATTAGAGATGAGAAAAGTAGGTTTGATTGCAGCATTAGCAATTGTTAGTTCTGTTTCGCTGACCATGCCGGTTTTTGCGGGAGATTGGGTGGCAAACGGTTCAACATGGGAGTACCATGAAAATGGAAGAGCTACAGCAAACAGATGGGTGCAAGGTGCAAATAGTCAGACATGGTATTATGTCAAGGGTGACTATAAGATGGCAAGCAACGAGTGGGTACTGTCAAACGGCGCATGGTATTATATGAACTCAAATGGTGCTATGGCAGTAAACCAATGGGTACAGTCAGGTGGAGACTGGTACTATATGGGTGGCAACGGAGTGATGGTTACCAATCAAAGTGTAGGTGGCTATGTGCTTGGTAGTGATGGAAAGATGAAGACAAATAATTATACTGCAAGTACAAATTCAACGCAACAGAGCACATATAGGAACAATAAGTCGGAGTATTCACTATCGGATTTGCTCGGAACGTATTCGGGATATGCATATGATAGTGGTTATAAGCAAGATGTTGATGTTTACATTTATGAAGATAGAGGAGAAGTATTTGCGGAGATTTACTACGATGACTCGTATGGAGATGAGATTAGAATGAGATATCGTGTAACCGGTAGTGGAACTGATTTCAAATTTGCAGCAGGTAAAGAGGTGAATGGACACATAGCATGGAGATTAACGACTGGTTATGATACAGTGAAATTTGATGGAACTAGATTAAAAACAAAATTCAGTGATTATGGTTATTCATTTGTTGTAGATAAAAACTAATTTTAATTAAAATATATAAAACCCTACATCAGTGGATGTGGGGTTTTTGCCGGCAATTCAATTGGTTGGAGGATTATGAAAAAAATTGTTTTAGCATCGGTGATTGGTTTATCGCTGGTATTTACAGGTTGTGCCAAGATTTCATCAATGCGTGCCGGTGTGCAGATAAAGAGCGCACAAAAGTACTTACTGTCAGAGGATTATAAAAAGGCGATAGTAAGGTTAAACAGGGCTATTTCTATGGATCCGATGAATGTAGAAGCATATCTTTTGCTTGTTGAGGCATATCAAAAGTCTGATATGAATGAAGATGCGGATGAAGTGTTGGAAAAGTTGCATGGTTTTGACGAACTTACAAAGGAGCAGAAAGAGAAGCTTGAAGCATTGAACAGTAGGAAAGTATATAAAGATATACTGATGAATTTCTATAGGACAGGAGTTATAGGAGAAGAGGACACAATCTATTTGTATAAAGATGTGAATGACTATAATTCTATAGATGATGATCCTCTGTACTCATATTATATGAAGCTTATGGATATTACCGGAGATAATAAAGACGAAATCTTAGTCTATCAAAGACGAAAAGATGGTGATAGTGACGGTGTATTATGGGTATTTGAAGTTATAGACGGCAAGGCGGTGACTCTATGTCTCAAATTATGTGATTATAACAGTTCATTTATCCTGAATAATAATACTATATTGTTTAACTACAATAAAAATGATGCAGAGTCCGATGAAGTTTATAGTTATGATTCGGTAGTATCAAGATTTGAACAATTGGATAAAGACGATGATAAGGTAAGTACAGTAATGAATATGGCGGAAGGCAATAAAATAAAATTGAGTATGCCTGATATTGATACCTTGCTTAATCCTGATAATATAGAAATATCGGTCAATAAGATGGATGTGTCAAATATTGTTTATAATGACAAAAAGAAACATAGCAGCACGTCAAAAGAGTATAAAGAGGTATACAGAGAATTTTTGATAAATTATAATGCTGAAGGCGATATACCGGTAAAGTTTAAGCTTTTAGATATTACAGGTGACGGCAAAGATGAACTCATTATCAAAGATCATAAAGATGGATGGGATGATTATTGTATATATGAAGCCATAGATGGAAAGGCTTACAAGACTTTTGATGAATATGCTAATGTTTTTGAAGTTTATAATGATAACACTATACTGGTAGAGTCGTTTTATGATGGTGAAACGTCCCCAATGTTTGCATGTTTTACATATGATAAAGATATTTCAAGATTCTATCGCAATAAAAATGGTGGTTATCGTAACGGGGATCAGGAATATTTGATAGATATGATTAATAAAAAAGAAAAGCTGACAGGTTCTGAAATTACTACTGAACTTACACCGTCCAATGTTTATGATGCTTTAGAATAGATATATTTTTGCAGCGAGGAGGATTATGAAAAAAGTTGTTTTGGCATCTGTGATCTGTTTATCACTTGTCTTTACAGGTTGTGCCAAGATTTCATCAATGCGTGCCGGTGTACAGATAAAGAGTGCACAAAAGTACCTACTGTCAGAGGACTATGAAAAGGCTATAGTGAGGTTAAACAAAGCTATTGCTATGGATCCGAAGAATGTAGAGGCACATCTTTTGTTGGTAGAGGCATATCAAAAGTCTGATATGAATGAAGAAGCTGAGGAAGTATTGGAAAAGCTTCGCGATTTGGACGAATTGACAGAGGATCAGGAAGAGAAACTTGAAGCATTGGACAGCAGAAAAGTATATAAAGATATACTGATGAATTTCTATAATACAGGATTTATTGGAAATTATTGCAAAGTTGATGTTGATATGAAGGGATACACATCTATTAAAGATTATAAGGAAGATAGTTATTGGTTTGATCTTGCAGATGTAACAGGCGACGGTAAGGATGAAATAGTAATATTGACAGGAAATGATGAACATGGTTCTCATACAAATATTTATGAGGTTGTAAAAGATAAGGCATTAGGTATATATATTGACGGTTTAGGTGGTTTGGATATGACCGATAATAATATAATAGTGGAAAATTACTATTCAACTATATATTTGAGTTATTTAAAATATAATTCTGATTTAAAGCGATTTGAAATCACAGAAGACAGTGAAATTATTAATAAGGCGGTGGATATGTCCGGCGAAGATAAGTTTAGAAAGTTCGACTTCGTAGAAGTGACGCCTGATAATATAGTTGAGGCTGTAGATAATATGAAGATTTCAGACAGTGATTTGCAGGAGAGTACCAAAAAGCCTAATAAAAAGGAAAATAAAAGAACGATTGCAAATTATAAAGAATTATACAGAGACATATTGAATGAGTATTATAATAATACATTATATGAATATAGTTTCAGATTGGAAGATATAACAGGTGACGGTCAAGATGAGCTTATTATAAAAGAGTATTCTTTGGCAAATGGTTCATTTTACTATATATATGAAGTTAAAGGTGATAAGGTGAACAAGATTTTTGATGGATCATGCTCAGAGCTTAGTTTTTTTGAGGACGGTAATATTCTTGATTCATATGGAACCAACTATGATAAAGAATTACCTATATACGATTATTATGTATATGATAAAGATATCTCAAGGTTCAGACTTGAAAAAGATGGAGGACATCTCAAAGGAGATAAAGAATATTTTGATAAGCTTGCCAATAAGCCTATGAAACTTTATGGATGGGATGTAGACACTGAAATCACCTTGTCAAGTATAGACGAGGCTTTGAGATAAATACAATATCAATTAAGGAGGATTAGAGGATGTTTTGTCCTAAGTGTGGTCAACAGATTAGAGACGGACTGAAGTTTTGCACCAAATGTGGAGCACCGTTGATGCAGTATGGTAACAGCAACGGCAGCAAATCATCAGGGGTAGACGATAAAAAGGAAGTTAACAATGGTGGAGTGCCAAACGTTTCTCAGAGTGTAGAAGTAGACAATGATGAGACGAAAATTATACTTAATAAGAGAGATAACGGAAGCAACCGTCAGAAGGAATACACTCCGCCTGAGTTTACTATGCCAAGTAATACCAACAACAAAAAGCAAAAAAAGGATAAGGCGAAAAAGAAAAAGAAGTCAAATCCTGTTGTAAAGATAATAGTAATATTGCTTATACTTTTGATATTGGGCGCAGTAGGTACTACAGTATGGTTTTTTGGTGGAGTAGACATAATTACAGAGAGTTTAGGTATTGAAACACTGTTTAATAACAGTAAATCTGACAAATCAGATAAGTCACAATCAGATGATAATGATGATAAAGTCAGTGTAAAGCATGAAAAACCTAAAAAGGGAGATAAGACAAATACAGATATATCAAGTAGCAGTGAAGAGTCATCGACACAGGATAATACACCACCTACAGTTGCGTCTGATTTTGCAAATACTCAACCGACAGCTTTAGCAAGTAGTGAATATATAATTCCTGATAGTGATACGAGATTGTTGGAGGAAAAGGATATAGAAGGTTTTAGTGCGGAGCAGTGTCGTTTGGCAAGAAATGAACTATATGCAAGGCATGGCAGAATATTTGATGATGCATCTTTGCAAAGTCATTTTCAAGCATGCAGCTGGTACCATGGAACAATACCGGGATCAAGTTTCAGTGAGTCAATGCTGAGCGATGTGGAAATTAAAAACAGAGATTTTATATTGACATATGAAAAGAAAATGGGGTATAGACAATAATATTTTTAGGAGGAATATATAGTGGCAAAGTTTTGTGAAAATTGTGGTGCGGCCATGTATGATGGAGATTTGGTATGTGGGCAGTGTGGTGCACGTGTAGGTAGTGAAGGAAAAGTAGATCCTGAAGTAAAGGCGGCAGTCATAGATGAGCAACCGAATGTGATGAATGAAGAGCCGAAGGTGCCAAATACAAATAATAAGAACAAATCACTTATAGGAAAAATTGTTTGCATAGTAGTGGCATTATGTGTTGTGGCAGGAATAGTAAATATAGTAAGATCTTCATCAAGCTATGATAGTGTACTCAAAAAAATGGTTAAGTCAATAAAAAACGAAGATATTGATACTTTCATGAATATTTCAAGTCAGGTTGGTCAGGCTATCCACGATGAGGAATATGGTGAAGGTTCTTATGAATCAATGATTGAGAATTTTTTAGAGCAGAAGCTGGACAATTATGAAGATGAGGTAGAAGGAGAAGTAAAGTCTATAACATATAAGGTTAAGGATAAACAAGAAATTACAGAACGTAAACTTAAAAAAATGAAAGACTCTATATCTGATAATTATGGTGTAGATGCTGATGATATCAGTAATATGATAAACGTTACATTAAAGCTTAAAATAAAAGGAAAAGATGAGACGGCAAGGGATGAGATAGAAAATGTTGTCCTGATTAAAGAGAAAGGCAAGTGGAAAGTATATATAGACTACATGGATAAATTTAATTGATGACGTCCTAAAAAATGAAAGTCTCGAAGTAATATAATGGATTATTACTTCGAGACTTTTTATTGTATTATTCAAATACTAAGTCTATATTTTCTAATGTAAGTGTTTCGTGAAGTGTTTGAGAAGAGAATGTCAGACCAAGTTCACTTCTAAGTCTTCGCAGTTCAAATTGCCCTTCAAATTCTGTATCAAATGAACTGGAAGCTATAACATCAGGAAATGTATGAGATTTTTTATCATATTTATAATAATTAAGAATGTACTGTGAGTTTTCCACCTTAAGTGCTTCTATTACACCCTGAGTAGTGTTGCTGACAGCTCTCATATCAGCAATGCTGAACATCGTAGTCATTTTATTGTCAAATACTCCAAATATGGCTAATTTACCATAGTCTAATCCACCATAAATAATAAGGTCATCTACATGGTCACCGTTTGCATCCGATAATGCAAACTTCATACCTTGAGCTTCATTTCCGTCCCAACTGATATCATTAAGCTTATGAGTGTTATAGACTTGTAACAGGGCATCTTTATATACTTTTTTAAATATATTCCTTGATGAACTGTTATTTATATCAACTCCGGATATTGTACCGTCTGATGCAAGCGTATATCCGTCAACAGAAGAATTGACTGTCATCGCTCCGTCATCACCGAAATGATACCATACTCCATCAATTTGAATCCATCCTGTGGACATATCCCCGTTTTCTTTTAAGTAGTACCATACTCCATCAATTTGTTGCCAATCTGTGGAGATTTGGCCTGTAGAATCTCTATACCTATAGATACCGTTATTTAATTCCCATGAGTTGTTGGGATATTTATCTTTATCTAATTTTACAGAATATGTGGCAACAGAAACCTCATGTTTTGTTCCACTGTCATCGGTACAGTATGAACTTAGCTTGTAGTCACCATCATCGTCCAAAATAATAGGTGAAGTGTAGCTGACCTCTGTAGCTGACAATCTTTGGTTATCAGTTTCCAATGTGTAAGTAATATTATAGTTTTTTGCATTTGACAATGTGATAATTACCGGGTCGGAGAAATTACCTGATGAGGCTGAAAATCCGACGATATAATTTAATGAATCCAATTTTTCATCAATCTCTGCAAGCTTGTCTTTAGTTACTCCGTTTATCTGCTGTGCTTTTTTAAGAGTTTCCTCGGCCTCTGTTACTCTTCCTACTTTTGAAAATGCATCTGCCAAAAGTATATGAGCATCAACATTTTTCGGATCGATTTGTATCGCTTTTTGCAATGACAATATAGCTTCTTCATAGTCGGCAGACATAAGGTACTTATTGGCAAGTTTCAATTGTTTAGACACACGCATAGATGTTATTTGTGAACATCCTGTAAGACTTGTAATAAAAAATCCGGTGGTCAAAAGTGCTAATAGAATTTTTTTGTGCATAATACTCCTTCTTGTACAATACAACTCAACTGTTTATATAAGAATATTACTAAGTCAGTTGTTAGTCAATATTTTATCTATTGTAAGAAAAACTATATTATAGGTTATTTGGCATATAAAAAAGTGGATATACAGTATGGTATTGTAAAATAATATTGTAAATTTGAAAATAACTACAAGCATAACAATATATTATAGTATTGATATAGTATACATAATATAACAGAATATACATATATGAGTGTTAAATATTGAATAAATGTAATAATAGTATATAATTGTATTCGTGATTAGATATTTAATAGGAGATTTTATATGAAAAAGTTAGCGTTATGCATGGTTACATTACTGACGACTCTGTCTACAACATCTACTGTATTTGCGGGGCAATGGTATAAGGAAGGTTCATATTGGCGTTATACTAGAGACTACCAGTATGCAGTGCAAGATGATTGGATAAATGATGGCGGAGCTTGGTATTATATAAATCCAAGCGGATTTATGAGTACAGGATGGAAGGATGTAAAAGGTACATGGTACTATTTTGATGATGGAGGAAAGATGGCTGCAAATTGTTGGGTTGGCAACTACTATCTTGGTTCTAGTGGTGCAATGCTTACTAATACAACTACACCTGACGGATATAAAGTTGGAGTAGATGGAGCATGGATTTCCGGAAATAACGCAACTTCAGCTACAAAACAAGTGAGTCTAAATGAGGCAAAGGCTGCAGCAGCACTTGGAAAACATGATTACTATAAATATTGCAGTCAAGAACAAGCAAATCAGGCGGATGCTGTTGCAAGAAATATAGCTACAAGAGTATTGTCTGACGGATCTCTTACTACGGATTTAGATAAAATAAGGAAAGCATCGTCTATTATATATAGAGAATACATTGTTAATAATACATATGGAACAGATGCAAATAAATATTATAGGGGACCGTATGGAGTGTTTATAGCCGGAATTCATACTTGCGCAGGTGGTGCCAGAGCACTTGGTAGAGTACTTGATTTTATGGGTTATGATTGGGAACATGCCAATCCGAATCAGTGGACTCATCAATGGTGTATTGTAAATATGGACGGTAAAACAGGATATGCCGATGCTATGGGATACGGCTGCGGATTCGGCACACATCCGTACATTTCAGGTGATATGAGCCAAGTTACTGAAGATATGATGAGGGGACTATATTAATAGGAGTAAAAAGATGAAAAGATTGCTTAATAAAGTGGTAGCTGCAGTATGTATAATGGCATTATCTATGCCCATATGTTCATATGCGGATGTTGATTACAGCAGCGTATTGAATGACGGAAAGACATTCAGTGATAATTGGAAGTTGGGTGCCGACAATCAGTGGGGATATTATAAGGACGGTCAGCTTGTAAAGAATGCACTCATAATAGATCACGATAATGAATATTATGTTGATGCAAACGGAAAAATGATTACAGGTTTGATTTGTAATAAGCCTAATTTTATGCCTGATAAATTGCTTTACGGTTTTTTAGATGACACAAAGGGTAGCGGTACTTATGGAAGAGAATTATCTGACGGAGATATGTACAGGGGTATTAAGATATCCATGGATAAAATAAGGTATGGAAGTGGAGAACATGAATATCTGGAGACTCTAAGTGAAGCCACTTTAAAAAGTTTGGAAGGTCTCGGATACAATAAGGCCAACGCATATAATTGTGGTGGCAGTGATATGATAGGAATAGATGCCGATGCTGAGAGATATGAAGCACTTAGAAAGGCCGACCAAGATGTAAGAATTGCTGCAGAAGATGCGGCACGCCAAGCAAGAATAGCTGAAAGAGGCTATAAGACCATGGAAGATTTATTGGCTGAAGCAGGTTTGTATCCTGCAGGCAGCGCACATCTTAGATAGTAAATTTAATCGACTGTCATCTTATGAAAGACATATGGTGGCAGTCTTTTTAGGCTTAAAATATTGTATTCCGACGATATAATTTGTATACTGAGATTGGTTTTAGATTATTTGAGGTTTGGAAGGTGGATTATGCTGAAAATTTTTACGGAGATATGAAAGAGTCTATTTATAATACGGCATCTTATTTTAAGTATGATTACGAAGATGATTGGATAGTGGACCCGTTTGTAAAAGAGATGATTTATGATGTAGATAAGTCGGTTGTTTTAGACAGTGGAGTGATAGACAGTCCTGTCTTAGGCAAAATACCTCCAACAGGCTTATCAGGTGGAGTAAAGACATTAATCTTGGATTAATATTGAACACAAACCAAATAGTACATACAAAAATGGAACTTGTAAGTATATCAGATAAATTTGTATAGAAAAGATAAACTGTTCAGGGGGGCTTACCCCCCTTATTTTTAATTATACTTATAGAATCCTTCACCTGCATTTACTCCGGTTTTACCTTCGGCAATATACTTTTCAAGGATTGCTTTTATCGGACAGAATGAGTATAAGCTATAACTGTTTTGAGTGATGGTTTCTTTTACTTGACATAATGAGTTCCTCCTAAGGTTTATTATATAACAAATAAGGAAATATCTCATTTTGTTTTGTAATAAATATATTCTAGCACCATATAGACTATATGAATGATTTTAATTAATAATACACTTAAATAAAATAAGTCTCGAAGTAAGAAAACATATTATTACTTCGAGACTTTTATTTATTATTCAAATACCAAACCGATATTTTCCGATGTAAGATCTTCGTGAAGTGTTAGTGTGGAGAGTGTTAGACCAAGTTCACCTCTAATTCTCCTAATCTCAAACTGTCCTTCAAACTCTGAATCAACCGAGGTTGAAGCTACAACATTAGGAAATGTATGAGAATTTTTATCATATTTATAATAATTAACCGAATATTTTGAGTTTTCCTCTCTAACTACTTCTAATATACCTTGAGTGGTACTGCTGACCGCTTTCATATCGTTAACAGTAAACATTGTAGTAAGTTTATCTCCGAATACTCCGAATATAGCTAATTTACTATAATCAATTCCATCATATATAATGAGGTCATCTACATGGTCACCGTTGGTATCTGCTAATGCAAATTTCATGCCTTGAGCTTCATTATTGTCCCAGCTGACATCATTAAGTTTATGATTATTATAGACTTGTAACAGAGCATCTCTATATATTTTTTTAAATATATTTCTTGATGAACTGTTATTTAAATCCACTCCGGTTATTGTACCGTCTGAACCAAGTGTGTAGCCGTCCACAGAAGTATCTATTGTCATTGCCCCGTCATCACCGAAATGATACCATACTCCGTCAACTTGAACCCATCCGGTTGCCATATCACCGTTTTCTTTTAGGTAGTACCACACTTCGTCAATCTGTTGCCAACCTGTAGCAATATGCCCTGAAGCATCTCTATATCTGTAGATACCGTTATTTGACTCCCATGAGTTATTTGGATGTTTTTCTTTATCCAGTTTTATCACATATTCGGCAACAGAAACCTCATGTTTTGTTCCGCTTTCATCTGTACAGTAAGAACTTAATTTATAGTCACCGTCCTCATCCAGAATAATAGGTGATGTGTATTCCGCTTCAGTAGCTGAAAGCCTTTGGTTATCGGTTTCCAATGTGTATGTTATATTATAGTTTTTTAGATTTGATAAAGTGATAATTACAGTATCCGTAAAATCACCCGATGAAGTGGAAAATCCTACAATATAATTTAGAGAATCCAACTTTTCATCAATCTTGGCAAGTTCATCCTTGGTTATCCCCTCTATCTTCTGTGCCTTTTTCAGGGTGTCATCAGCCTCTGTGACTCTTCCTACCTTTGCAAATGTATCTGCCAAAAGTATATGTGCACCGACATTTTTAGGATCGATTTGTATTGCTTTTTGCAATGCCAATATAGCTTCTTCATAGTCGGCAGCTACAAGATACTTATCTGCAAGTTTCAATTGCTTTGACACACGCATTGATGTGATCTGTGAACACCCTGTAAGCCCGGTAATAAGAAATCCGGCTGTCAAGAGCGTTAATATAAATTTTTTGTACATAATACTCCTTATTGTATAATACAACTCAACTGTTTATATAAGAATATTACTAAGATATGGGTTAGTCAACATTTTAAGGGATGTAATAAAAACTGTTTTTTAGGTAATATATAATATAATAAGTAGGAATATATCGTGCAGTAATATGAAAATATCACACAGATTAAGAATGTAAATACATAATATAACTATATGACATAAGATAACAGGGTTATCATAATATAAAGTAATATATAAGATTATATTGTTAAAATCATAATATATGATAACATATATATTAGAAAAAAATAATGTATTTGTAAGCGGAATAATATTCATGATTTGACAAATATAGTTGGAGAGGTTTTGTAATGGAACTTATAGGGAAAGTGTTGGCAAAAAGATATACAATAGTTGAAAAATTGGGACATGGCGGATATGGAGATGTATACAGAGCTTTTGATGCCAATTTGCAGCTTGATGTGGTAGTAAAAAAGCTTAAAGATCTGACAGAAAGTGAAAACGGAGGTCGTGAGGAAGTAGATGTTTTAAAGCAACTACATCAGGAAAATCTACCTACAGTATTTGATTTTTTTGTGGAAGACGGACAGGCTTATACAGTTATGAGTTTGATTCCGGGACAGGACTTGGAGGAAGTTCGAGAGAAGTATCCGAGATTTAATCAAAAGCAGGTATTGTACTGGGCAAAGCAACTGGCAAGAGCATTGGCATATTTACATACCAGAAAGCCGAGTATAATTCATTCTGATATAAAGCCGTCAAATATTATGTTAAAACCGGACGGAGATGTATGTTTGATCGATTTTAATATATCACTGGCTATTACCGGAGATAACTCATATGCTACGGGAACAAGCAACGGATTTTCACCTCCCGAACAATACCCGGATTTCGGGTTCTATTTAGAAGAAACGGGAGCACAGTTATACAATAATGAATATGATGACAGGACATCTCAGGCAGTTACAATAATGAGAAATACTATAGGAAACGGTATTGATGAGAGATCGGATATATACAGTTTGGGAGCTACTCTATATACACTGATAACAGGAAAGAAGCCCAGCAGTCATTATTGGAATAATGAATCTATTTTAGATAAAAATGTAAATATAAGCCCGGGATTTGCACATATTATAGATAAGATGATGCAGCTAGATCCGGATGACAGATATCAAAACGGTGTAGAACTTTTAGATGCTCTGGACAATATCATTGAATTGGATGACAGGTTTATAGAGCTGAAGAGGAAAAGGAGAGGACATAGAGCTATAACTTTTCTTATGTTTGCAACATCTGTTTGCCTTATGGTATCCGGATATTTTATTAGAAGAAGAGAATTGGATATAGAATATAATTCTGTAATAAATGAAATTAGAGACAATATAAGTAACGGAGACTATGATATAGACAGTTTATTGGATGAAGCACAGAGTATATTACCGAAAAGAATAGATGCGTATGAGGCAAAGATTGAGAGTTTATATAAGTCAGGAAAGTACAATGAATGTATATCATATGGTACTGATGCTATAGACAGTCCTAAGTATGATGTAATCACTAAAGATGATAAAGACAGTCTTGGAAATATGTTATATATAGTTGGAAATGCTTATTATGAAAATGAAGATTATTCGAGTGCAATTGCAAACTTCCAAAAGGCTATAGAGTATAATACAACCAATCCTTTATTCTACAGAGATATATCTATTAGTGAAGCTAAGAACGGAAATACCGAAGATGCTATAACATATCTGAATTATGCCGTTGATCATGGACTTGAGGAAGATTCAATCCAGATGGCAAAGGGAGAGATAGAATTTTCAAAGTCAAATTATGATTTGGCAATAGAAAGTTTTGAAAGAGCTTTTGAGCTGAGTACTGATGACAGTGTAAAAAGAAGAGATATGGTTCTTGAGATAAATACATATAAGAAGATGGGTAATGAAAGTGTAGACAAAGCTATTGAATTTATGAAGAATAGGGAAGGAGAATTTGGAGACAGCAGTCCTTATTTGATTGAAAGTATGGCGGATATGTATGCACGAAAGGGTGATTATCAAAATGCGGCTACATACCTTTCCAAATTGAAGAATATGGGAGATATCTCTCTTAGGACATACAGTAATATAGCAATTGTTTATCAGAATATGGGAGATATGTCTAATGCCAGGACATATCTAAATGAAATGATTGATACGTATCCAAATGAATATGAATCATATATGAGATATGCAATGTTTGAAGCGGATGAACAAAGCAGACTGCCAAATGAGTCCAGAAATTATTCGGATTTTGCAAAGTATTATAATAAAGCTGTGGAGTTATATCAAAATGCGAAAGCGGATGATGTAGAGATGAAAAAGCTTTCATCTATGGCGGAACAGCTTAAAAGCGGCGGTTGGTTCAGATAATTGATGAGGTGAATTATGGTTGGAATATATTTTATGTTAGGTGGAGCTGTACTGTTTGTAATTACAATTATAGTTGCAGTTATATTTGGAGTGAGTGATTCATTTGCCAAAAAAGAGATGAGGGAATACATAGATGAACAATACTAAAATAAGAAACAAATTGCCGGCTTTATCAGTGTTTGTATTTATATTCACTATACTTATGCTTTTTTGTGTGAGTGCACAGGAGATGGGTGATATTATGTCATCATATGTCGGCAAAGACAGTATAAGTTTATATGTACAGGGCAAAAGTGATATGAAAGTCACAGCTCAGATAGGTACTAAGGAAATAAAGGATGTAGATGTAGTACCGCTTAGTGATACTGAAAAGATAGAGACATTGATATTGGTAGATAACTCCCTATCTACTACAGAGGAGAGCAGACCGATAATAACAGAGCTGTTGACAGGGGTTGTTGGAAATAAATTGCCTAATGAATCGATATCTGTTGCAACCTTTTCAAAAAACATAGAATATAAGGTAAATGATACAACAGACTATACACAGTTAAAAAATGCTATAGATTCCTTGGAGTATAAATATCAAGATGCATACCTGCTGCCGGTACTTTATGATTTATCTAAGGAGTATGCTACAAAGGAAGAAAATATTTTTAGAAGAGTAATAATTGTTTCTGACGGTGCAAGCGATGAAGAAATCGGTGTCAAAGTTAGTGAGTTGTTAGCACAGTTAAATAAGAACTCATTTCCTATATATACATTTGGATGTAAGTCTGAAGACGGATCAAATAACGGAGATTTGGAGAATCTATATTCAATAGCAAGAACTACAGGAGCGGAATATTGGACTGTAAATGATATAAATAATCCTGATGAGATTTCCTCACAATTCTCTAAAAGATTGGTAGATATAGGTAGGGTAGATATTAAGGTACCGAAGTCATTGCAAGACGGCTCTGAAAAAGGTGTAAAAATTTCAATGATAAACGGTGGACTGAGCCTGGATGCATCTACTACCGTAAAGATGCCGTTCGGCTCATCTCAAAAGGATAAATCTTTACCATTTATCATAATAATTGTTATAGCAGTGTTAATAATATTATTACTTATAATATTGATTGTGAATCTTGTAAAGAAAAAAGATGACGGATATCAGCAAGTGTTGGACGATCTTCAAAATAAAGAAAAAAGCAGAAGCAATAGTCAAATGCAGGCTGAAAATGTTCAAAGACAGAATACTCCTGCACCTATAAATCGTGACAAGAGAAATGTCAGAGACAGAGTATATGCAGTTTCGTCCAATACACCGAATAATTATGAAGCCGATATACAAAAAACACCTGAAACTCCTCAAAGAAGAGAAGATGACAATATAATCGAAAATGATAATTTCAGCAGGGCAGATACAAAACCTTGTAATGTAGGACAAAGAGAAAAAGTACCTACTATTGTCATAGAGGCGATGGGTAGGTCTTGGGAGATAAATATATCCAAGCCGATACTTATCGGTAGAGGTGATGATTTGGATATACAGTTAAGAGACAGGACTGTATCAAAAAAACATTGCATGATTTATTATGAAAACGGCAATGTATATATTAAAGACTTGAAGTCAAGTAATCATACCTTTATCGGAAGGCAAGATATTACTGAAACAGGAAGTTATCTTATTAAAGTAAATATGTTGAAGATGAGGTTAGGTGATGTAGATGTTATTGTTGAGGTAAGAAGATGATTTCAAGCTATGGTTTCAGTGAAATTGGTAACAGCAAAAAGAATATAAATCAGGATGCTATTTTTTACGATGATAACGGTAAAACAGGAATATTTGTGGTTTCTGACGGAGTTGGAGGTATGAAAAGCGGTGAAGTGGCTTCATCTAAAGTATGTAAAAAAATGGAAATTGCATGGAGTACTGTAAATAGCAATGAAATCAGTGATATAAAAGAAATTGTAGCCATTATAAAGGAAAAGTTAACAGAATGTCATGAGGAGATACTTTCAGAATACGGCAACGAGTGTGGTGCTACAGTTGTTGTATTGGTTATAAGCATTGGGCAATGTGCAGTAATATGGGCAGGTGACAGTAGATGTTATATGATGAACGGAAAGTCGAGGACATTTACAGCATTGACTAAAGATGATGTAGAGGATGAGAAAGACAGCAAGATAACGAATGCGATAGGATTCTTTTCTACTCCGATGCTTAATACCACATACTTAGATTATGACGGAAAGGCGGCATTTTTACTTATGAGTGATGGAATATATAAGTATGTGGAAAAAGAGTCAATATCCGATGCTGCAAGATTGAGCTTTGTATATGAAAAAGTACAGAAGGCATGTGAAAATTTAAAGAATGAAGCATATAAGAACGGTGCCGGAGACAATCTGTCACTGATTGCCGTGACTGCTATCAAATAGTATAAAAATTTTAAGTAAATTATATAAAGGAGTGCATAATGAACTTAGTTTTAACAGTTTATGGAATATCTGCATTTAAAGAATATCTCTTACCTTCTATGGATAATACTGATTACAGTATTGTAATTGAAGGTGCATTATTTGAAATAGGAGATGATATCAGTCTGAATCTGGAGGTAGTGGACAGAAAGTGGAGCATTGAAAGGTCGGAATACTATACAATAGAATCAGACTGCGAAGAGAGCGAGGTCTATAAGCTCAAAAACGGAGACAGAAAGACAATAGTATTTTCGTCAAACTATCAACTTGAATTAATTGTAAGTGAGGTATCAAACGACGCATTACAGACAGAAAAGTATGATATAAGTACATTGAATCAAATAAGTATAGGTCGAGATAGGTCTAATGATATATCTTATGACGGAATGAAGCTTGTGGGAAAATTTCATGCCAGTATATACAGGCGAGGCAACGAATTTGTATTAAGAGATAAATCAAAGAACGGTACATTTATAAACGGTCACAGAATAAAAGAATACGGAAAGGCAGATGATGCCGAGTGTGTACTTATATTCGGAGACTGCATAGATATTTACGGATTAAGACTTATCTATATGAAAGACTTCCTTGCAATAAGAAATAAGAACGATGCCGTTATATCAAACAATCTTGTAAAAGTAGATGTGAGAGATTATGTAGCAAAAGTAAATGTGAAGAGCGAAGATAATAAGCTTTTTCACAGATCGCCAAGATTTATTCCGGAAATAGATACCGAACCTATTGAGATAGAAGGACCTCCTGATGAGAGAAGAACAGAAAAGAGACCATTATACATGGTTATAGGTCAACCACTGACAATGATGATTCCTATGGTGCTTGGAACCACTTTGATGAGTTTTTCCAGAGGTGGAAACAGTGCGTTTATGTACACCGGAATTATAACATCTGTGGGTTCGGCCGTAATAGGCACTATTTGGGCGCTTACAAATATGAGTCATGCAAAGAAAATGGATAAAGAGTACAATGAAAAAAGAGTTAGAAAGTATGGAGATTATCTGAATAAAGCGCGTGAAGAAGTAGTAGATAAGTATAATAAAAATACAAAAGCATTGGAGGAGATATACTCTTATTTTGCTCCTTTAGATATAGAAGCAAGTGGTAAACTTTGGAACAGAAATAATCGACATACAGATTTTCTAAGCCATAGAGTCGGAATAGGAGAAGTGGATTTTCAGGCTGAAATAGTTGTACCTAAGGAAAAGTTCAGTTTGGATTATGATGAACTTGAAGAAAAGGCAAGAGGTATAAGACATGAGTATAGCAAACTGAGAGATGTTCCGATATGTGTAGATCTTTTAAACAATAAGCTTATCGGTGTCATCGGAGGAGAGAGAAAGACAGGGTGCTTTCAAATAATGAATAATCTTGTTGCACAGATAGTATCTGCAAACAGTTATTTTGATGTTAAAACAGTCTTTTTGTATGATGACAGTAAAGAAATAGATAAGGATAAGTGGGAATTTGCAAAATGGTTGCCACATAGCTGGTCTGATGACAGAAGTACAAGATTCATAGCAGGCAATAAAAATACAGCAGGAGAAGTTTGCTATGAGATAGCCAGGGTTTTGCGAGGAAGGATTGAAAATAATGATGTGGAAGAAGAAAATATAAGTTTGAAGCCACATTATATTATATTTATTGAAAACAGTAAGCTCTTAGAAGATGAGATTATAGCAAAATATATTTATGATCCATTGCTTAAGTGTGGAATCACATCAGTATTGATGGTGGAGAATTATGATGATCTTCCTAATGAATGTGAGTATATTATTGAGAATACTACGAATTACTCAGGAATATATGATGTACAAAAAATAGATAAGCGAGTAGATGTAAGGTTTGACAAGGTATATGACTATGACCTGTTGGAGTTTGCGAGACAGCTTTCAAAGGTTCGCCTTGAAGAAGCCGGTGTAGACGGTGAAGTTCCGTCAATGCTTACATTTTTTGAAATGTATAATGTAAAGAAGCCGGAAGAACTTAAAGCTATAGACAGGTGGAAAAAGGGAAGAACATATGAAAGCATGAGAGCTTTGATAGGACAAAAAAGTGGATGTCAAGATATGTATCTTGACATAAATGAGAAATATCATGGTCCTCACGGTCTGTTGGCAGGTACTACAGGTGCAGGAAAGAGTGAGACATTACAGACATATATGCTTTCACTTTCACTTAATTTCAGTCCGGATGATATCGGATTTTTCGTTATTGATTATAAAGGCGGAGGAATGGCAAACCTTTTCGACAAGTTGCCACATATGATCAATCAAATATCAAATCTTTCCGGAAATCAGGTAAGAAGAGCCTTGGTATCTATAAAGAGTGAAAATGTAAGAAGACAGAAAATTTTCAATGAATATGGTGTCAACAATATAGATAAGTATACAAAACTGTATAAAAACGGCGAGGCTAAAGTTCCGGTACCACATCTTATAATAGTCATTGACGAGTTTGCACAGCTGAAGAAAGAACAGCCTGATTTTATGCAGGAGATAGTAAGCGTATCACAGGTAGGAAGAAGCCTTGGAGTACATCTTATACTTGCTACACAAAGACCTAGCGGAGTTGTAAGTGAGGATATAAGAAGTAATACCAAGTTTAAGGTTTGTCTTAGAGTGCAGAGCAAAGCGGACAGCTCAGAGGTGCTTGGAAGAAGTGATGCGGCCTTTATAACTCAGTCCGGTAGAGGCTACCTACAAGTAGGTAGTGATGAAGTATTTGATTTATTCCAAACTGCATGGAGCGGGGCGGAGTATGACGATATGGAGACGGATGATAATCTGGAGATTGCAAAAATGCTTTCAGAGAGTGGTAAGCCTATTATTGTCGGTTCCGTTAAGAAAAGAAAGAGAGCTGAAGCGCAGGCAGAGCGTTGGATTGATTCATTAGTGAATATTGTTGACAGATCTTTAGCAAATCTAGGGTTGAAACTTGAAGAAGTTAATACCGACGTACAAAACAGTACAGTATTAATGGACAGTATTTTTGATTTGATTACCGCCGAGAATATCATATATGAAAGAAATACATATAATGAGAAAAAGATGCTGAATCTTATAGATTTATATAAGAATGTAGCGAGTATGAGAGGCGGTAGTACAAATATTGCAAGGGATTTGATTGCAGTGGCAAGTTTGACCGGTGTGAAATTACCTGATATGGCAAAGCACAGTCAGTTGGAAGCGGTAGTAGACTATTTGGCAAATACAGCTGCAGAAAACGGGTATAACAGAGATTTCAGCCTATGGATGCCGCTATTACCTGAGATGCTTGAACTTGACGATTTACCGGGTTATAAAGAGTCTGTATTTGACGGAGTAAGTTATAAGGACAAAAACGGACTGGGAGTAATGGTCGGACTTGTGGATGATATAGAGAATCAGGGACAATATCCTTTGGTAGTCGATGTTGAGAAGAGTGGAAATACTCTATTGTATGGTGGTGTTTCTACCGGAAAGACTACATTTATGTGTACTTATATCTACTCTTTGATAAGTACTGTCTCGCCGGAAGATGTCAGACTTTATATAGCATCATACAGCAACGATTCCTTGGCATGGTTTGCGGATGCACCGCATATAGACAAGTTGATTAAAAGAGACAGTGATACAAATCTTAAAGAGAGTCTGCTTGTTGATATTGTCAGAGAGATGGAAATGCGAGATGAAATGTTTGAAGGTGAAAACTTTGAACAGTACAATAAGCATAACCCTGAGGATAAGTTACCTTCAATAATAGTTTTGATAGATAATGCTAATGACTTTATAAAGGATGTACCGAATTCTAAAACAAATATATTGAAGATACTTCAGAGAGGAATGAATCTGGGAGTATATGTGGTTGTTTCAGTAGTAAAAAATGATTTTGAGGGATTTAATTCTGCGATGTCAGAATACTTCAGAAATGTAATAAGTTTGGTACAGAATGATAAATTTGACTATGTATGTTCCATGAGAATAAAGAATCCGGATATACTGCCGGATGAAAATGTAAAAGGAAGAGGACTTTGCAAATTAGGTGACAGGACAATGGAGTTCCAGACTGCTGTGCCGTATGGCAATATTGATGATATCAGCGAAAAGATAAAGTCAAGATGCAGGGAGTTAAACGGTAGTGTTGAATCAGATGAACTTAAAGATAGGGGAATAAAGAAAAGACGAATTACAGGGGAACTGCCTAAAACTTTAGCCGAGTTTGCCGATATAAGTAATGTGGCTAAAAGTATGGAAAAGGGTGATTTTATACCTGTAGGATATACGGATGATATTGCACATGAGATAGCAGGTATAAATCTTCGCAGAGTATATAAGTATGTATTTATGGGCAGCAATTTAGATGAGGCTGATAACGGCTTCAATGTAGCGGTATCAATGGCGGCAAAGCTCGGTGATGTATTCATATTTGATTTTGAAAAGAAATCTGACAGGTTAGCTGTGAATATAGGCGCAAAGCTTGTGGATAATCCAAGTGATGCAGTTGATGAGATGATAAGCTCATATATGAAGTTGGTAGTACCTTATAGAGATAGAATATTAAAATTTATAGCCGATAATAATATCGATACCGAAAATCCTAAGGATGCAGATTTGCTTTACGACTATATATTTGAGAAAAATAAAATCAAAAAAGTATTTTGGTGCATCAGGAACTTGAAAGATTTTGTAAAAGGAATCAACAGTATATGTGAAGCGGAAGATAAAAAGATTATTGAAGTCAAAAAGCAAAAAAGACTTGAATATAATGAAAAGAAGGCATCAAATCCTGATATGGAAGAAGTGACAGACGCAATGCTGAATAATATGATAGAAAAAGTTATATCAAGAGATGCTATAAACAAAGCAAACTGGGTTAAGTCACTTACAAAAATAGCAAGTATATACTGTGCAAGAAATTTGTTTTGGATAGTAGAAAATACTGAAACAGATTTGGTAGATTTGGGACAAAGAGCCAGAAGCCTATTTGAAGCAATCAGATCCGACAGGACTTTAATGAAAGATGACGGTACAACTATATTAACACTTAAAGATGTTATAGGAATGCAGTTTGGAGGTAAAGTCGTAGACTACGGCAAATACAGCATGAACGGACTACCGATTAATGAAATTTCAGGAGAACTTAGATCAGGTGTAGGGTTTACAACCAAGACTGATTTTTCCAAGTCAGCCGGTATTGTAGTTGTACCAAAAGCGGAATATATAGGCTAGTTGGGGTGAAATATGGTTTCGGTTGTCATTGTTGATTCTGATGTAAGTGAATCCGATGAAATTGAAAATATTATCAGACGTATAGCTGCTGTAAGATTTGATAATGAATGGAAAATAATAAAAATCAAATCTTGTAATGACTTTGAAAAACTGATAGAGAACAGACATACGATAGATATTCTGATTTTTGAGGTTGAAGGGAAGATAGAATATCTTGCAAGATATAGGTCTGAATGTTCAAAAGCTATACTTATGTTATTGGCATCAGATAAGACATCACCGATGTATTATCTGATGCCCGGTATTAAGGCGGATTCATTGGTAGTTAGACCATGTGAGCATAGTAAAATTAAAGATAGAATTATGGATTTACTTCTATTCGGATATGAAAAGAGAAAAAATGATTGCGAGTTATTTGCTATGCGCTGCCAAGAGGGTATCACAAGAGTTCCTATAGATGAAATACTTTATTTTGAAGCAAGAGAAAAAAAGATTTTTGCAAGGACTTTGAATGAGGAGTATGGATTTTACGGAACACTTACAAAACTCATCTTGGAATTGCCCCAAAATTTTGTTAGGTGTCATAACGGGTTTATAGTAAATATTGATAAGACATGTTCTGTAAAAGTATCAAAGGGAGAAATATTACTTGAAGCTGATATAACAATACCTCTATCAAGAGGGTATAGGACTGAATTTAGAGATAAGTTTAAAGGAGCCAAGAATGAATTATAGTTATTTTAGCGAAAGTGAATTTAAAATACTCCTGTGTGCATGTGGTGCCGGTCAAATATATATTCCAACAAGTAGTAAAGCGATAACTCAATCAAAATACAATGAAGGTATTTTTTCGCTTTTGAAAAGAGGATTAATATTAAGAAATGGAGATGAATTCATAGTATCGGATAATATAAAGAAAGATTTTTATACGATAAAGGATGCTATAGAAGTAGTGGAAGTGGAGGATTCATCTAATTATCAGAATATTGCACTTTATATAACGAAAGAGATAACAACGATTGCACAAATTAGCAAAGCTTTAGACTTTTATATAAGGCTGGCATCAATAAAAACCGTAGATATTAGGGAATATCTTAAGAACTGTACGGAATACAAAGACTTTGTCTGTGCAAAAAGGTATGGAACAGTATGTAAAAACATTAGAATTGATTTGAACTCAGATTGTGATATTGTAGATTTCATTAGAAGTAGTGATAATATGGAGGAAAAATGGTAATAGTAGATATTTTTGTGCCAAGTTTGGATAAAACATATAATTTTATGCTTGATGAGAACAGTAAAGTTGAATTGCTCATGGTTGAAATCATAGAGATGATTGACAATCGAGAGGGACTTACAAGTTCTTATGCAGAGGGCAACTTTGCCCTTTGTGACAGAGATAAGGAGATAGTATTGGATCCTAATAAAAAATTAGGGGAACAAGGAATTGAAACAAGTGCCAATTTGGTACTTGTATAGGTTGATTATCAAAAAAAGCGGCAGTATATCAGCTTTATATTACAAATGGAGTGGAATATATTATTATAGTTTTTAGATTAGAATGTTTATTCCACATTTAAAGTATAGAAATCAAAATTAAGGGGTTGATATTATGACAGATGATCAAAGATATATGTTATTACAACATGCGATATATGAAATATCAAAAAAACCGATGAAGGTGGGTACGACTGTAGGAGACTGGATCAACAGTTTGAATAATAACAGTGATAATGTGTTGAAAGCAATAAGGAGCGACAGCGAACTGATGAAAATGCAGATATCCGCAACACATCAGATGGATGGACATGCCAGCGGATACACTGCAATATTGGTAGAACCTAGTACAAAGAAAGCTCTCGTAGTGTGTAGGGGCAGCAGTACAGCCAAAGACTGGGGAGATAATGTACGACTTGCTAAGGATGGTGACGGAAGTGACGGAGTATCATCAAGACAACAGGAATCAGTGCTTAAGTTCTATCAAGACTGGCGCAAAAACCAAGGTAAGGAATACAATGATATTGTAGCCATGGGACATTCAAAAGGTGGCAATAATGCTACATATTTGACTATTATGGACGACAGTATAAGAAAATCATTTACAGTTAATGCCCCGGGATTTAGTGATAAGTTTTTTGAAAAATATAGGGACAGAATAGAGAAAAACGGATTAAAGGTCTACAATAACAACACAGAGAATGATATTGTGGGCACAATAATGAATCAAATCGGACACAAAAAGTATTATGCACAATTATCACATAACGGCTTTATCGATACTCATGGCGCTACAGCCATTATGGACTTTAATAATTTAAAACCCGGTGAGCCGTTCAAAATGCATGAAACGAAACAGAGTGAAAAAGCTAAGCAGTTTGACAGATTTTTCAATTCATTGATCAGAGATACAAAACAACCTACCAGGAATATTCTTCTTGAGACTTTAGCGAATATGGCAGATTCATTTAATATTGACAATTTAGGAGACATTTCAAAAATTGCTTTAATGATATCACATTTCACTACTACACTAGCCGTAGCTACTGCAGTAGCTGCATATTTTTGTGATTATATAGGAACATATGCTGCTAACCATCCGGGATTTTGGGATACATTTGAATGGTATTTAGGCAAGTCTAAATATAGTTCTGAAGATATAGAAAAAGGCATAAAAAGGATGAAAATCTTATGTAATGCTGCTTCAAAAGTCGAAAATGAAAATATATCGGCAACAGAAAGTAATCCTAGGACAAAAATCTTAAGAAATGCTCTTTTAAAAGCTGAAAATGAAAGAATTTCGGAAAACGAAAGGGATTTGCAAGTAAATTACCGTAATGTAGATGTGGGTTCATCAGCATTAAGTGTAAAAAGTGTTTTTATGAATACGGATGTATTAAGTAGCGGTACCGGAGATTTAAAAAATATAAAAAGCTCTTTGTACGGACTGGTAAATAAGATAAACTTTACTGCATTTAATAATGATCAGAGGTTTAACCGTAAGTTTGCAAATAAAACAGGTAATCTTGCAGAGAAAATACAGAATTTGTCATTCGGCATAAACACAATGTCTGATATATTGTCTAATATCAGTCAAGGCTACAGTAATGTAGAAGAAAATATTAAAGCAAACCTCAACAATATGAAATTTTAGCAGTAATGTCATTTATCATAAAAAAGTGTAAGCTGTCATAAGTTGCGGATTTGTGTATTTATATATTGTAGTATAGTGACAGAAGGGAGCAATAATGCTAAATATAAAAGTTGAGAAGCTCCTAGAGAATATACCGGAAGTACAGGATGTGAATGAGAGGCTGAAAGATACGGCTACAAAAGTTGAAACTATAGGAGACAGATTGAAGAGCCAATCAGCACTTGTAAAACATTCACAAAGGACTATAGAACTGGCAGACAGGTTTAGAACGATATCGAGCTGTTTTGATAAGATTGAAGAATTGAAAGACTTTATCAGAGCCTATCAAGATGCTGAGGATGATATTGTTACAAGGTTGAAAGTATCATATTCCGATATAACACTTAAAAAGGTGGCTATAGCGGAAGAGATGAAAGATATAGATATGATTAAACTGAAATTCAAATAGGAGATTTATATGGGTGGAGAGTTGAATATAAATTATACGGAACTCTTGGAAAAATCTGATATAGCGGAAAATTATTGTGCAGACCTAAGAAAAAATATGGGATGTTTATATGATGCCGTAAATAAGTTAAATGGTGGATGGGAATCACCGTCTAAGGAAGAGTTTGTAAAAGTGTTTAGAGAAGATTTTAAAAAACTTGAGATGATGGCGGAGAATATGATAAAGATGTCCGGTTGTATCAGATATGCTATTGATGCGTATCAAAAAACAGAAAGGCAGGTCAGCAATTTTATTGATGAGATGTAATGGTAGGTGTATTTATGGATGATGTAAGGATTACTGCAAATACTGAGGTGATATCAAGACAAGCAGGGGAACTGAAGCACTATTGTGATGAGGTAAGTAAGGACTTTCAGACCATACAGAATGCAATCTTAGATACTGTAAACTGTTGGAAAGGCAGTGCGGGGGAAGCACATAGAAGTAAGATGACGGAGTTTGCAGAAGAGATAAGCAGATGTCTTAAAGAGATAAGTACCTACCCTGATAAACTTGGAATAATAGCTACAGAATATGCCAATGAAGATATCGAAGAGGTAAATACATTAGAAAGTGATATCAAGATTTGATAATATCGGAGGAAATATGAGCTTAAATATTGATGTAGATATTACACAAGCAAATGAAGAGCTTGAGGGACTGAGGGAAGCCAAAAGGTCATTAGAAAAAATTATTGATGACTATGTAAACGTCGGTAATAAAATGAAGGAGAATTGGTCAGGCGAAAATGCAGATAAATTCTTCAACGTAAAGTACAAAAGATACTTGGATAGACTTAGAGGCGCAAATGATGAGCTGAAAAAGCTTATTAAAGATATAAAGAGAACAATTGATTATATTATAGAAATAGAAAGGAAAAATGTTGATATTGTGGAAAATCAGAGAAGATAGTACACAGTATTATAATAAATAAAACTATTAGGAGGATAATATGGAGGTTTTTAAGGACATAGCTAAGATGCAGGAGGTTGCTGCAGCACTTTCAGGAAAAAACAAAGAATTTTATGACAGCTTTACAGAGCTTGGTGTAAAATTAAAGACATTGGATGAGCAATGGGAAGGTGATGACAAGCAGGCATTGATGACACAAATTAATGGAGATTATAAGGTTTATGCCGAGTTTTATGACATAGTAAACAAGTTTGTGGCACATCTTAATGAAGTAATAGAAAAAACTTTGGGAAATGAAAAGAATAATATTGCAATAGTAAACAATAGAGGATAAGAGCGTTTAAATTGTGAGGGATAGATAAGAATAGGAGATTATTATGGCAAATAGAATTAGAGTCAGTACAGAAGTTTTGAACGCCGGTGTAGCAGGGTTTGAAGCACAGGCAGCTAAAGTAAAATCAATAACAGATGAAATGCTGAATATAGTAAACAATATGAGTGATGCATATAAGACAACTCAAGGTTCTGTAAGTTTTGTGAATAAATTCAATGAATTGCAGCCAAGGATTAATAATATGGAAAAGAATTTTGAAGGATATATAAATGCCCTTAAGGCTATTGAAAAAAATTACGATAGTACTGACGTTGAAGAATCCGGTACTGCATCAAATATACCTGTATAGAATCAGTATTTTATTTATAGGACTATGTATTGAGTAACTGTAGGTTGTAAAAAATATTATTATTTAGTTTAAGATTTTAAACCTGTGTTAGATTTGTAGTCAACACAGGTTTTATTTTGTGTGGAGGAATATGAGAAGAATAAGGTTGATATTGCTTCTTTGTGTAATAGGAATTTTTCTGGCGGGATGTAAGAGTAAAGAAGCAAGGGTACAGAAACAACTTGATTTGGGCTCCAAATATATGGCGGAGCTTGACTATGAAAGTGCAATCGTAGCACTTAATAAAGCCATCGAAATAGACCCGAAGAATGTGGATACATATAAGATGTTGGCGGAAGTATATGAGAAATCAGGACAGCTTGATGATGCAAGGACAACACTTGAGAAAGTATTTGATATTGACAGTTTATCATCAGAAAATAAAGATGAAATAAACAATAGAATTGAAAACCTTGAGTTTCTTGTAGCAATATCAAAGTTTCCTGGGGAATATGATGAGCCGACGGCATTGGAACTTAGCAATACAAAGAATTTAAAAATATATTATACAGTTGAGACAGAGAATAATAAATTTGCCGTTTCAAATGCTGAGTACGTTGAGCCTATAGTATTTGACGAAAATGGAACATATATTGTTACAACGCATACAACAGATGAAAATAATGTAGAACATAAAGAGGCTAAGGTAAAGTATGTTTTAAAGTTAAAGTCAGAAAATAAGGATAAACAATCTGTCAAGGAAGAGACTGAAACTACAAGCAGTACTGAGGTGACAAAGGGTTGGAAGCAGATAGGAGATGATTGGTACTATATTAAGGATGATGGTGAGTTTGCAAAAGGTGTGTTGGAAGAAGGTAAGGAAGAATACTACTTTGATGATAGTGGTAAGTTGGTCAAAAATCAACTGATAATAGAAAAAATTGAAGGCTCAGATGCTGCAGACAGGGTTATGCTTAGTAAGGGAGAGGCGGTAGATTATCTGTATGCTTATGCCGATGCAAATGGACAGATAAGAGATTTTTCAAGTTTATTGTCATATGGTCAGGTTATAGATAAGGGTAACTACTACGAGGTGACGGATGTACAAGTTATGGTATCACATCAGATTAGCCAGAGTGAATTTATAGAAGAATCAGTTGGAACCGTAGACAGCATAAAGATTAGAAAAGATGCATATGTTATTGTATATGCAGAAGAAGGTAGCAACTTTACTGATATAGGATACTATCCTGCAGAAGCCTACTATAAAGCGGCAGGTGGAAAGTTGTCTGCTGATATCAACGAGGAAGTATTTGTGTTGGGTGGTGGCACAGTGGTATATGATGCAGACGGATATATCATTGAGTATGGCGCATACTATTATCCAAGTCCAAGTTCAAATGATTCAGATGGAGTTGTTTTTATTAGACAATAAGGAGTATAAAAAATTGTGAGAAAATTAAAACTGTTGCTTATCTTCACAGTAATAATATTATTATTGATAGGATGTAAGAGCAAAGAAACAAGAGTACAGGAACAACTTGATTTAGGTTCCAAGTATATGGCGGAGCTTGACTATGAAAGTGCTATAGTAGCACTTAATAAAGCCATCGAAATAGACCCGAAGAATGTGGATACATATAAGATGTTGGCGGAAGTATATGAGAAATCAGGACAGCTTGATGATGCAAGGACCATTTTAGAAAAAGCCTTGGAGATAGAAGATTTACCGGCAGAGAAAATAGTAAAAATAAATGAAGAAATTGAGAGTCTGGAATATCTTGTAAAGATTTCTCAAATTCCAAAAGAATATAATGAGACTTTATCAATAGAACTTAGCAATGCGAAAGGGATTCAAATTTTTTACACTATTGAAACAGAAATAGCAGAAATGTCTATTTATGATGCTGAGTATAAAAATTCAATAGTATTGGATAAAAATGGAACATATATTATAACAACTTATACTATGGATGAGAATAGAGTAAAACATGATGAAGCTAAGGTAAAATATACTATAAAGCTAAAGTCAAGTGATAATGACAATAGTTTATCACAAGATACAAGTAAAGATGATAAACCGGAGATATTAAAAGGCTGGAAACAAGTAGGAGAAGACTGGTATTATTATAAAGATAATGGTGAACCTGCAAAAGAATGGAAGAAAATAGATGGGAAAATATACTATTTTGATGATAAAGGTAGAATGGCGAGGAATCAGATAATAAAAGAAAAAATAGCCGGTTTTGAAAGAGGACAAGTATTTTATGGTATTCTTAATTCTGATCAAGAAATGTATCGTATGGTCGGATATGCTGATATTAATGGTGAGGCAGGAAGCATAAGTTCTATGGTGTCAAGTGGAGAAGTTATAGACAGAGGTGACTATTACGAGGTTACTAATGTAAACTTTATTTCCTACAATACTAACGATGATAGAACTGAGCTGACAGAGGATATAGTATATACGGGCTCGGTTAACATCAGAAAAGATGCAAAAGCAGTGGTTTACTCAGTAGGAGATTATGATGGGGGAGAGTATAAAGGTGGTAGTACAACTTACTATAACGCAGAGGATTATTATAATGCGGCAGGTGGTAAGTTATCTATGGATACAATCCAAGAGACATTACATATTGACATGAATGACGGAGTAGTATATGACTCAGAAGGCTATATAATAGGTTATGGTTGTCTATATTATCCAAATGAAAAAGAAACAGCTAATGATGGGAAGCAGATATTTGAGGACTAACAATGAAAAGATTTAAACTAATATTTATCCTTATTCTTGTCGGAATACTATTGATAGGATGTAAGAGCAAGGGAGCAAGAGTACAAGAACAGTTGGATTTGGGTTCCAAGTATATGGCGGAGCTTGACTATGAAAGTGCAATAGTAGCACTTAATAAAGCCATCGAAATAGACCCTAAGAATGTAGATACATATAAGATGTTGGCGGAAGTGTATGAGAAATCGGGACAACTTGATGATGCAAGGACAACACTTGAGAAAGTACTGGATATTGATAGTTTATCATCCGAAAATAAAGATGAAATAAACAATAGAATTGAAAACCTTGAGTTTCTTGTAGCAATATCAAAGTTTCCCGGGGAATATGATGAGCCGACGGCATTGGAACTTAGCAATACAAAGAATTTAAAAATATATTATACAGTTGAGACAGAGAATAATAAATTTGCCGTTTCAAATGCCGAGTATGTTGAGCCTATAGTATTTGACGAAAATGGAACATATATTGTTACAACGCATACAATAGATGAAAATAATGTAGAACATAAAGAGGCTAAGGTAAAGTATGTTTTAAAGTTAAAGTCAGAAAATAAGGATAAACAATCTGTCAAGGAAGAGACTGAAACTACAAGCAGTACTGAGGCGACAAAGGGTTGGAAACAGGTAGGAGATGATTGGTACTATATTAAGGATGATGGTGAGTTTGCAAAAGGTGTGTTGGAAGAAGGTAAGGAAGAATACTACTTTGATGACAGTGGTAAGTTGGTCAAAAATCAGCTTATAAAAGAAAAAATAGAAGGCTCAGAAATTGTAGATATTGACATGCTTAGTAAAGGAGAGGCGGTATATTATCTGTATGGTTATGCCGATGCAAACGGACAGATAAGAGGTGTATCAAGTTTATTGTCATATGGTCAGATTATAGATAAGGGTAACTACTATGAGGTGACGGATGTACAAGTTATTGAGTCACATCATATTAGCGGTAGTGAGTTTAAAGAAGAATTAGTTGGAACCGTAGACAGTATAAAGATTAGAAAAGATGCGTATGCTATTGTATTTGAAGAAACAGATAACAACGTTACTGAGACATGGTATTATCCTGCAGAAGCTTACTATAAAGCGGCAGGTGGAAAGTTGTCTGCCGATATCAACGAGGAAGTATTTGAAGAAACTGATAATATAGATATGGTGGTATTTGATGCAGACGGATATATCATTGAGTACGGTGCAACATATTATCCAAGTCCGGATTCAAATGGTTCAGGAGATGACGGGCTTGTTATAGTTAGACAATAAGGAGCATATAGAATTATGAGAAAATTAAAACTGTTGCTTATCTTTACAGTAATAATATCATTATTGTTTGGCTGCAAAAGCAAGGAAGCAAGAGTACAGGAACAAATAGATTTGGGATCAAAATATATGGCGGAGCTTGACTATGAAAGTGCAATCGTAGCACTTAATAAAGCCATCGAAATAGACCCTAAGAATGTGGATGCATATAAGATGTTGGCTGAAGTATATGAGAAATCGGGAAGGCTTGATGATGCAAGGGAAACGCTTGAAAAGATGTTGGATCTTGATAATTTATCATCTGATAATGAAGATGAAATCAATGACAGAATCAAAAATCTTGATTTTCTTGTAGCTATATCAAAGCTTCCCGGAGAATATGATGAACCGACGGCATTGGAACTTAGTAATACGGGCTCAAATGATATCTACTACAGTATAGATACAAAAGACAGCAGACTTGTAGCTACAGATATGAAGTATACATCACCGATACTTTTAGATGAGGATGGAAGCTATATAGTAAAAGCGTATACTGTCGACAGCAGCGGTAATAAACATGGCAGTACGGAGGTTAAGTATACTATAAAGCTGTCTAAGGAGCATTTAGAGAAAGACAGTTGGGAGAGTATTGGAAATATCTACAGATACCGTGGAAAAGACGGAAAGATAGTCACAGGTTGGCAACAGATAGACGGAAGTTGGTACTACTTCAAAGAAAATGGAGATATGGCAATAGGAGTTGCAGACATAAACGGTGTAAAGTACTGCTTTGATGAAGACGGAGTGATGCTGACAGGTTGGCAGCAAATAGACGGTAAGTGGTATTATTTTGGAGATGACGGAGCAGCAAAGAGCGGTTCTCAGAGTATAGACGGTAAGCAGTATTACTTTGGTGAAGATGGTGACATGCTCACAGGCTGGCAGCAGATAGACGGTAAGTGGTACTATATCTCAGACAGCGGAGAACTAAGCGCAGGCTGGAAAGAGATAGCCGAAAAGTGGTATTACTTTGCCGGCAACGGCGAGATGAAGACTGATCAGTACATAGACGGATACTATGTAGGGGCTGACGGAGTAAGAACAAGTATTATTCAGGAGCCGACACCACCAAGTAAAAAGTACACAGATAAATTTACTTTTGAGCAGACACTTGTGGATGGAAGCAAACTGAATCCTTCATCTTACACAGAAGACGGATATGAGAGTCCTATAAATTTTGCACTGGCTTCATATAACAGTAAGATTATAGATAGAGGAAGCTACTATGAGTTGACTGATGTAAGTTTTAAATATATCAGATGGAATGCAGACCGATCAATGTTTTCTCGCTTTTACGAAACGGTTGAGAGTACAACTATATATATTAGAAAAAATGCAGTTGTTACATTAGGAGATAAGTATAATAATAAGCCTACTATAACGATGAGTGCGGAAGAATGTTACAAAAAGTATGGTGGCTTTGCATTAAAAATAAATGAAGGGTTATTACAAAGTAACACATATGATGGATTCAAAGTAGATTCAAAGGGTTATATCACAGCTTTTAATGATGATAGTGCTTATTTGGATGAATAAATATTAAAACAGGAGTGTATATGAAGAAAATAAAACTGTTATTTATACTTGCACTTGTAGGAATGTTATTGATAGGGTGTAAAGGTAAAGCAGAAAGAGTACAGGAACAACTGGACTTGGGTTCCAAGTATATGGCGGAGCTTGACTATGAAAGTGCAATCGTAGCTCTTAATAAAGCCATCAAAATGGATCCTAAGAATGTGGGTGCATATAAGATGTTGGCGGAAGTTTATGAGAAATCGGGAAGACTTGATGATGCAAGGGCAACACTTGAAAAGATACTTGATCTTGAAGACCTGCCATCTAATAATAGAGAAGAGATAAATGACAGAATAAAGAATCTTGATTTCCTTGTAGCTATATCTAAGTTGCCGGGAGAATATGATGAACCGACGGCATTGGAACTTAGAAATATAGGCTCATATGATATCTACTACAGTATAGATACAAAAGACAGCAGACTTGTAGCTACAGATATGAAGTATACATCACCTATACTTTTAGATGAGGATGGAAGCTATATAGTAAAAGCGTATACTGTCGACAGCAGCGGTAACAAACATGGCAGTACGGAGGTTAAGTATACTATAAAGCTGTCTAAAGAACATGTAGAGAAAGACAGCTGGGAGAGTATTGGAAATATCTACAGATATCGTGGAACAGACGGAAAGATAGTTACAGGCTGGCAACAGATAGACGGAAGTTGGTACTACTTCAAAGAAAATGGAGATATGGCTACAGGAGTTGCCGACATAAACGGTACAAAGTATTGCTTTGATGAAGATGGAGTGATGCTGACAGGTTGGCAACAGATAGCCGGCAAGTGGTACTACCTTGGAGATGACGGAGCAGCAAAGAGCGGTTCACAAAGTATAGACGGTAAGCAGTATTACTTCGGCGATGATGGTGCCATGCTTACAGGGTGGCAGCAGATAGACGGTAAGTGGTACTATATTTCAGACAGTGGAGAATTAAGTACAGGCTGGAAAGAGATAGACGGCAAGTGGTATTACTTTGCAAGCAATGGCGAGATGAAGACTAATCAGTACATAGACGGATACTATGTGGGGGCTGACGGAGTAATGACTGCTGAAAGCACTAATACCGTCACAGCGTCTAGTGAAAACACTGACTATAAGAAGTTATACAGAGATGTATTAACGAAGTTGTATACAAAACATAGGTTAGAAGGTGTTTACGATTATGGGGAAAATACTGAAATGGAGATAGATGAATCAAGAGAACCCAAATATACATTGTTAGATGTGACCGGTGATGGAAAGGCTGAGCTTATTGTATATGCTAAACCGGGTATTTCAAGTATATATGGGGTTAAAGATGGAAAGATTTCGTTATTATTCAGTACTTATATGGATACTACATGCAGTATATTGAATGACAATACGATTGTTACAGGTACTAGGATTTCTAATACAGCAGCCCCTGATAGACCTGTCAATGCAGGAGTTGGGTTTGAATGTTATAGATACAATCAACAGACAGGCAAGTTTGAAGATTATGGAGGTGGTGAAGCAATAAATCCGGAGTCTGATGAGTATAATGCTGATGATGGACAATATTATGATAATTTAATGAGCAAGGTTGTAATGGAAACTTGGGAGGGGGCAAACATACCGGTCACACCTGAGAACATCGCTAAAATAAAATAGAAATTTGATTATCTGAGGAATGTTTATGAGAAAAATAAACATATTATTTGTCCCGGTATTAATACTTGATGATATACAAATGCATTCAAGTTAAATTTTATATAAACTATGAAGGGAAGTCTGTAAATAATAAACACAATCAGCATAAAATAGTAAGAGAAAATTAATAAATGATTGACAATATATTAATATAGTTTTAAACTAAAAATTATATTAAGGAGTGCAAATTGATGAGTGGAATAGGATTGGCTTTTGTAATTATACTATTAGTTTTGGTGTTATTTTGTGATTTTAAAGAGAGCTCTATTACGTCTCCACATCAGTTTTTTGACTTTTGAGGAGATGGAGGGCTCTTTTTGTGCTTTAATTTAAGCAATAATATATAAAAATGTTTAGAAAAGAGGTCCTGAAAAGGTGTTGGTGATGGGAAGTGATACTAGGGACGATGTGATTAAGAATAACGAATTTTTGAGAGCAATAAACATGTTTACGCATGAGTAGATTTTATTATATAAAACATATGATATAGATTGGAGAATTATGAAGAAATTTATTTTGCCATTAGTACTTACCTTTTCAGTGGTTTTAACAGGTTGTGCTAATATTACTTCAATGAGGGTAAATGCACAAATGAAAAGCGCACAAAAGTATATGTTAAAAGAGGATTATGAAAAAGCTATTGTAAAATTAGAGAAAGCAATTTCTATAGATCCTAAAAATGTAGACGCTTATATTTTGCTTGCAAAAGCATATCAGGAGGCTGATATGCAGGAAGAATCTGAAGAAATTATTGATAAAATTCGTGATATAAAAGGCGTAAGATTAAGCAGTATACAGGAAGAAAAAGTCAGTGCTCTGGATAGTAAGAGAATATATAGTGAAATACTTAATAATTACTATAAAACCGGAATTATAGGAGATGTTGATGAATTGTATTGGCTCGATGATGCTGATGAAATATCAACTTTAGATGATGACCGTGTAGGAGGATATTACTATTTTACATTAGAAGATGTAACAGGTGACGGTAAAGACGAAATAATTATCGGGAAAAAACTTAAAAGTCTTGATTCTACATTAGGATATATATATGAAGTAATAAAAGGTAGAGCAGTAAGAATTGGGTTTATGGATTCATATAAAATATTTACTGACAATAATCTTTTAGTTAAGAGTTTTGTGGATTCAGATACAAATGAGCAGAAAACCTATGTATATGGTTATAATACTTCTATAGCGGAATTTCTTAGCTTGGATAAAGACAAATATGGTAAAGAAATAGAAGAAGCAAATGAAATGATTGCAAATAATAAAATAAAGTTAAAACTTGAAGATATAGTAACTCCTTTAAATCCTGATAATATCAGGGATACTGTAGATACAATGAGTATTCCCGATATTGATATATATGAAGAGGATAAAATCATTGATAATGAAGAGAGTTCTGATAATAAAAAAAGTAAGCACAAAAAAGATAAAGAACTATATAAGGAGTTTCTAAGCAAGAGTTTTGATGAAGAATTTGGGCACAGATTTAAACTGATAGATCTTACTGGAGATAATAGGGATGAACTTATTGTAGAGAGTTTTAAAGATGATTTTGACTCATATGATGTTTATGGGATCACAGAGGATACAGTTTATTTTATGTGTGGTACTTATTGTGATTATTTTAGAATATTCGATGACAATTCCATAATTTTTGTCAATGAGTATTCGAATCAAAAGAAGAAGTTTGAATACTATGAATATAATAGAGATATTAGAAGATTTTATATGGAAAAAGCAGGTGAGTATAGAGAAGGTGATTTGGAATACTTGGATAAATTGCTTGAGAAGAAAGTAAAACTAACCGGTGATGACATTGATACTGAGTTAACAAAAGAAAATTTAGATGTAGTATTTGGAGATTAGTATAAGATTACTTGGAAATAGACGATAAATATCTTAATAATCTTATTAAAAAATCACATAGACTTAGAGGATATAAACGTTGATACTACAGGATAATATTGAAAAGATGCTTAAGTAGTGTATTAAAAAATATGGAGTATTATGAGAAGAATTAAACTAATATTTATCCTTATTCTTGTCGGAATGCTATTGATAGGTTGTAAGAGCAAGGAGACAAGGGTACAGGAACAACTTGATTTGGGTTCTAAATATATGGCGGAGCTTGACTATGAAAGTGCTATAGTAGCACTTAATAAAGCTATAAAGATAGACCCGAAGAATGTGGATGCATATAAGATGCTGGCTGAAGTATATGAGAGATCGGGAAGACTTGATGATGCAAGGGCAACACTTGAAAAGGTGCTTGAACTTGATAATTTATCATCCGATAGTGAAGATGAGATAAACGACAGAATCAAGAATCTTGATTTTCTTGTAGCGATATCCAAGTTGCCCGGAGAATATGGCGAACCGACGGCATTGGAACTTAGTAATACGGGCTCAAATGATATCTACTACAGTATAGATACAAAAGACAGCAGACTTGTAGCTAGAGATATGAAGTATACGTCACCGATACTTTTAGATGAGGACGGAAGCTATATAGTAAAGGCGTATACTGTAGACAGCAGCGGTAACAAACACGACAGTACAGAGGTTAAGTATACTATAAAGTTGTCTAAAGAGCATGGAGAAAAAGACAGTTGGGAGAGTATTGGAAATATCTACAGATACCGTGGAAAAGACGGAAAGATAGTCACAGGCTGGCAACAGATAGACGGAAGCTGGTATTATTTCAAAGATAATGGAGATATGGCAACAGGTCTTGTTGATATAAATGGTGTAAAGTACTGTTTTGATGAAGACGGAGTGATACTGACAGGCTGGCAGAATATATACGGCAAGTGGTATTACCTTGGAGATGACGGAATAGCAAAGAGCGGTTCTCAGAGTATAGACGGTAAGCAGTATTATTTTGGTGAAGATGGTGCCATGCTGATAGGTTGGCAGCAGATAGCCGGTAAGTGGTACTATATATCAGACAGTGGAGAATTAAGTACAGGCTGGAAAGATATAGACGGCAAGTGGTATTACTTTGCAGATAACGGAGAGATGAAGACTGATCAGTATATAGACGGATACTATGTGGGAGCTGACGGAGTAAGAACAAATATAATGCAAGAACCTGTACCTCCAAGTAAGACCTTTACTGATAAATTGTTAAGAGGAGAGATAAAAGGGCTTGATGATGATGATAATGGTATGTATGCTGCTTATGCAGGCCATATGCTTTCAACAGGTAAAGTAATTGATAGAGGGAATTTTTATGAGGTACAAGATGTAACAATTTACGGTACACATGATGTCCAAATTGAACCATATAAAACGACAATTTATATAAGAAAGAATGCCAAGGTAATGTATCAAAGTGGTGGAGATATTCTTGCCGGTAGGACAGCGGAAGATGTATATAAAAGTAGGGGAGGAAGGATAATACCTGAAATTGAATATGAGTATAATTCATACGACGAAGATGGTAAAATATATACTTTTATGTCAGATTTATTTTGGGACTCATATTCTGAAAGTATAGGTTATAAAAGTTTAGATTCATCGGGATATATAGTAGTACTTACAGGTCCAAGTGAATAAAACATATAATGAGTATTATTAAATTTATGGAGTATATATGAAAAAAAGAATATATATATTTTTGGCTTTTGCTGTATTACTTAGCGGATGCTCAAGTATTTCTAAAATTAGGGCAAGTCATCATATAAAAGCCGCAGAAAAATATTTATTGGAAGAGGATTATGAACAGGCTATTATAGCATTGAATAAAGCAATAGAATTAGAACCTAAAAATGTAGATAATTACTTATTGTTGGCTGAGGCATATCAGAGAGACGGACAATTGAATAAATCTAAATCTGTATTAAAGAAGATAAAGCGTTTTGATGATTTAACAGATGAGGAAATTGCAAAGTATAATGCTCTTAATATGAAATTTGTTTATAAAGATATTCTTACTAATTTTTATAATACCGGAAAGATTGGTGGTAGCATAGACTTTGACGGTACAATATCGGAAGACTATGAAAATACATACTTATTTAAAATAGTGGATGTTACCGGAGATGGAAAAGAAGAAATTATCATATATAAAAAAAACAATGAAGTACCTGTTGATACACAAAGCGAAAAAAGTGGATTGTATATATATAAGGTAATAGAGGATAAAGCTATTGAAATAGATAATATATTTATGTCAAAAGATTTTAATGAAATATTCTTTACTGATAAATCTCGTATCAGTTCTTATGGAGATTTCTATTCAAATCCTCTTCAATATTGGTATTATACTTATAATGATGATATATCGGAATATCAATACAATGAAGAAGAACCAAGTTTATCTGAATTACAACAAAAAAAGGTGTTGTTTGACAGTGATTCAATGGATACAGTTTTGAATATTGAAAATATTGATATTGAAATAGATAATATGGAACTTGTGGATATGGGTGAGATATATGTGTCCGATGATACTAAAGATGTAGATATTAACAATGTAGATATTAACAATGTAAAAAAGCTATACAAAGATTTACTTTATGGGGAATATAATCTTGATGGCAGTTATAATTATAAATTACGCCCTTTCTCAGAAGGTATAGCTTATCAATTTGCCTTAAAGGATGTTACCGGAGATGGAGTAGATGATCTTATACTGAGAGTAAATGTACGACATTATAGTGAAGATGCATTTGAAATATATAGTGTAGTTAATGATAAAGTATACAATATATTGAATAATGACTTGATTCTTAGAGACATTATTATCTTTGAGGATAATTCAGTACTTGTCCCTAGTGCCGGAAATAATTATATTGACTATATTATATCTGCACCATATCCTTATGACTACTATTTATATAATAGTAATATATCAAGGTTTGTTGAAGAGAAAGAGGGAAGTCTGGATTATTATGGGAATACAACAAATTATGAATACCTGAATAATGTGATAAAGAAATCACCAAAACTTACCGGTGATGACATAAATATTGATATAACACCGGAAAATATTGAAAAGATGCTTAAGTAGTGGATTAAAATATATGGAGTATTATGAAAAGAATTAAACTAATATTTATCCTTATTCTTGTCGGAATGCTATTGATAGGTTGTAAGAGCAAGGAGACAAGAGTACAGGAACAACTTGATTTGGGTTCTAAATATATGGCAGAGCTTGACTATGAAAGCGCGATAGTAGCACTTAATAAAGCCATCAAGATAGATCCTAAGAATGTGGATGCATATAAGATGTTGGCGGAAGTATATGAGAAATCGGGACGACTTGATGATGCAAGGGCAACACTTGAAAAGATGCTTGATCTTAACGACTTGTCATCTAAGAATAAAAATGAGATAAACGATAGAATCAAGAATCTTGATTTTCTTGTAGCTATATCCAAGCTGCCGGGAGAATATGATGAACCGACAGCATTGGAGCTTAGCAATATAGGCTCAAATGATATCTACTACAGTATAGATACAGAAGACAGCAGACTGGTAGCTACAGATATGAAGTATACATCGCCTATACTTCTTGATGAGGACGGAAGCTATATAGTAAAGGCATATACTGTAGACAGCAGCGGTAACAAACACGACAGTACAGAGGTTAAGTATACTATAAAGCTATCTAAAGAGCATTCAGAGAAAGACAGTTGGGAGAGTGTCGGAAATATCTACAGATACCGTGGAAAAGACGGAAAGATAGTCACAGACTGGCAACAGATAGACGGAAGTTGGTACTACTTCAAAGAAAATGGAGATATGGCTACAGGAGTAGCCGACATAAACGGTGTAAAGTACTGTTTTGATGAAGACGGAGTGATGCTGATAGGCTGGCAACAGATAGCCGGAAAGTGGTATTACCTTGGAGATGACGGAATAGCAAAGAGCGGTTCACAGAGTATAGACGGTAAGCAGTATTACTTCGGCGATGATGGTGACATGCTGACAGGCTGGCAGCAGATAGCCGGTAAGTGGTACTATATCTCAGACAGTGGAGAACTAAGTACAGGCTGGAAAGAGATAGACGGAAAGTGGTATTACTTTGCAAGCAACGGTGAGATGAAGACTGACCAGTACATAGACGGATACTATGTGGGTGCTGACGGTGTAAGAACGGATATTGTACAGGAGCCGGTACCACCAAGTAAAAACTGGACTGATAAATTTTTAAGAGGTGAGATAAAAGGACATGCATTTGATGATGAATATGGCCCATTATATGCTGCAGATGGAGGTCATATGTATTCAACCGGTAAAGTAATTGATAGAGGAAATTTCTATGAAGTACAAGATGTAACAATTTACGGTACACATGATTCAGGATTCGAACCATATACAACTACAATATATGTAAGAAAGAATGCAAAGGTAATGTATCAAAATGGCAATGATATTCTTGCAGGTAGGACAGCGGAAGATGTATATAAAAGTAGGGGAGGGAAGATAATACCTGAACATGATTATGAGTTAAATTTAGCTGATGAAGATGGTAGAATATATACTTTTATATCAGATTTACATTTCGATTCGGATTATGAAAGCTTAGATTCTTTGGGATATATAGTGTTACTTACAGGTCCAAGTGAATAAAATGTATAAAGTGCGTTATTAAATTTATGGAGTATATATGAGAAAAAGAATATATATTTTTGGGGCTTTTGCTGTATTACTTAATGGGTGTTCAAGTATTTCTAAAATGAGGACAAGTAATAATTTAAAAGCTGAAGAAAAATATTTATTGGAAGAGGACTAAGAGTAGTAGATTAAGGTATTGAATAGAGCGATAAAATTAGAAAATGAAAATACAAATAAAAAAATCACCAAAACTTACCGGAGCTGATGTGAATACTGAAAAAACACCGGAAAATATTGAAAAGATGCTTAAGTAGTGGATTAAAATATAGGGAATAATATGAAAAGAATTAAAATAATATTTATCCTTACTCTTGTTGGAATACTATTGATAGGCTGCAAAAGCAAGGGAGCAAGGGTACAAGAACAGTTGGATTTGGGATCAAAATATATGGCGGAGCTTGACTATGAAAGTGCTATAGTAGCACTTAATAAGGCTATAAAGATAGACCCGAAGAATGTGGATGCATATAAGATGTTGGCAGAAGTATATGAGAAATCGGGAAGGCTTGAGGATGCAAGGGCAACACTTGAAAAGGTGCTTGAACTTGATAATTTATCATCCGATAATGAAGATGAAATCAATAATAGAATCAAGAATCTTGATTTTCTTGTAGCAATATCAAAGCTGCCGGGGGAATATGACGAACCGACGGCATTGGAACTTAGTAACATAGGGTCAAATGATATCTACTACAGTATAGATACAAAAGACAGCAGACTTGTAGCTACAGATATGAAGTATACATCACCGATACTTTTAGATGAGGACGGAAGCTATATAGTAAAGGCATATACTGTTGATAGTAGCGGAAAAAAATATAGCAGTACAGAGGTCAAGTATACCATAAAGCTGTCTAAAGAGCATGTAGAGAAAGACAGTTGGGAGAGTGTCGGAAATATCTACAGATACCGTGGAAAAGACGGAAAGATAGTTACAGGCTGGCAACAGATAGACGGAAGTTGGTACTACTTTAAAGACAATGGAGATATGGCAACAGGTCTTGTTGATATAAATGGTGTAAAGTACTGTTTTGATGAAGACGGAGTGATGCTTACAGGTTGGCAGCAAATTGCCGGTAAGTGGTATTACCTTGGAGATGACGGAATAGTAAAGAGAGGTTCACAGAGTATAGACGGTAAGCAGTATTACTTCGGGGATGATGGTGACATGCTGACAGGCTGGCAACAGATATCCGGTAAGTGGTACTATATCTCAGACAGTGGAGAACTGAGCACAGGCTGGAAAGAGATAGACGGTAAGTGGTATTACTTTGCCAGCAACGGCGAGATGAAGACTGACCAGTATATAGACGGATACTATGTGGGGGCTGATGGGGTAAGGACAAATATAATTCAAGAACCTGTGCCACCAAGTAAAAAATATACGGATCAGTTCAGATATGGTAAACATAAAATGCATATGGACGACTATTACTATGAACATACTGGATACATATATAATGATATGTTAGTTCAGGCTGTGATGTCAGAGGGACCCATAATTGATAGGGGAAATTATTTTGAAGTACAGAATGCTGTATTTATGGGGTATACACATAGTGCAGAATTTGCTACTGATTGGTATGAAATATTTACAACAACAGTTTATGTTAGAAAATATGCTGTGGGAACATTGTATGGTAATGAAATGATGAAAATGACAAAAACAGCAGAACAGTGTTTTAATGATTCCGGTGGTAGACTTGTAAATGATGATAGCAGTACAGATATCGTACTATATACAATTTTTGATGATCATTTAAATGAATATATGGATAAGGATGGATATATAATTAAGTTTGATGATTTAATGATGCATTCATCCTAAATGATTTTTATAAAGATTTTGTATATATCACCAGGTGGACTTGTAATAGATATTGGGGATTTCTGCAAAGTGCAAGATACATATTTTATGACTCCAGATAGAGGTTCCACTGAGAGAGTCGAAGTTAGCACGTTATTTATAATACCAGATTTATATTAGAAAGAATGTAAGTGGGGTTAGTAGAGTTTGGATATAGGTATAAGATAGCTAAACCGGCGCTATAGAGAGTTAGGAGGTAAATTCTATAGGTCATCTTCTTCGCTGGATGAGGTACTTGGAATACAAGGCTATGATGATTTGAAAATTGATGAGAACGGATATTTTACAAAATTAAATGATACTTATTTTCATGTAAATTAGAATTATGGGTATTCAGGAGTAACTATGAAAAAATTAAAATTTTTACTAATTATTTCGATTATCGGTTTATTGATAATAGGGTGTAGTAGTAAAGTTGCGAGGATAAAGGAGCAACTTGATTTGGGGTCTAAATATATGGCAGAGCTTGACTATGAAAATGCAATAATTGCTTTGAATAAGGCTATAGAAATAGATCCGAAGAATGTAGATGCATATGCTATGTTGGCTAAAGTATACGAAAAATCAGGTAGACCGGATGAGGCAAAGTCTACTTTAGAAAAAGTTTTGGAGATAGAGAATTTATCATCACAGAAAATAGACGAGATAAATGAAGAAATTGAGGTCTTGCAGTACCTTGTAAAGATTTCTCAAATTCCGAAAGAATATGATGAATCATTATCAATAGAACTTAGTAATGCAAAAAGCCTTCGAATTTTTTACAATATAGAAACAGAAAATTCCGAAATGTCAATTGTCGATGAGGAGTACACAAATCCTATAATATTGGATAAGAACGGAACATATGTTTTGACAACTTATACAATGGATGAGAATGATGTGAAGTATGATGAAGCTAAGGTAAAGTATACCATAAAGCTAAAATCAAGTAATGATGATAGTGGCTCATCGGAAGTTAAAATCGAAGAGGACAAGTCGGAGATATTGAAAGGATGGAAACAGGTAGGAGAAGATTGGTATTACTATGAGGATACCGGTGCGACTATAAAAGGTAGAAAGTGGATAGATGAAAATCCATATTTCTTTGATGATGAAGGCAAATTGATTAGAAATCAGTTTGTAAAAGAAAAAATAGAAGAGTTTGAAAAAGACGATATATATCTTGAACTGATAAATACAGGAGGAGATATGTACACACTGGATGATTATGCTGACAGTGACGGGGTTTTATGGGATGTTGCAGGATTATTATCCTATGGCGATGTAATAGATAGAGGAGATTATTTTGAGGCTACTGAAGTAAAAATAACCGGATGGAATTATGATAAAGAATATAATAAAACAGATATGTATGCTCCAAAAGATATAGGCTCCATAAAAATACGAAAAGATGCAAAACTTGTTACATTTGTAGAAGAAGACTATAAAGGGGATATCTATGCTAATTACTATCTTGCGGATACATACTATAATGTTGCAGGAGGAAAGCTTTCAGAAGTTACTTTTCCTGAAACATTGGATTTAAATAACACTTGGAGAACCGTAGTGGATAAAGGAGGGTACATTATAGGAGCAAAACCTGTATATGATGCAGACGATAGCGGTGTTGGTATGTTAACATATGTGCAATAGATTTATATATGAAGTTCTATAAAAGGAGTAAGGCCAGATATTAAATATACATAAATTTTTATAAAGGTAGTTATTATGAAGTAGCAAACTTTAACTTTGGAGGTACTATGAAATTATTTGATAAAGCATTCAAAATAGTTATATGTACATTGTCTGTAAGTTTTATTTTTACAGCGTGTGGAATAACTAAAAAAGAAGATAAAAGCAGGAACGTAGAAAGTAAGCATGAAACAGAAGAAAACTATAAGGTAGAGACCAAAGGAAAAGACAAAGAAGAAACAAATACCGAAACTAAAGAGGAACCAAAAAAAGAAATTAAACAGATGAAGTATACGGCTGTAAATGACGGAAATCTTGTCGGAAATTTGGTTTGCTATGGAAGAATGGTAAATAATGGAGATGTATATTACTTCAGGAATCCTAAAGACCAGGAGAGAATTTATTCTGTAGATATGAGTGGTAATGTAAGTCGTATATCGACTGATATATTTATGAAGGATATGCACATTTTAAATGGAAACATATACTATGCAAATACCACTATAGGAGATCAGCCGGATAATAATTTTACAGATAGAAATATATATAAATATTCTATAAGTACCGGAGAAAATATAAAAGTTACGAATCTTGATTTTGGTGTAGGTGATGACAGCTGGTTAAGTTTTGAGAGTCTGGCTGATAATTTTTGCTATTTTAGTTATTCAAACGGACGGGATGGAATATATCATATTGCAAGAATATATATAGACGGTCAGGATTTTTCAGAGATTTATACTATACCGCAAGGTCAAAATGTAGGTAATCCAAATGTAAGTGTTGTGGACAATAAGTATGTATACTTTATTACAAAAGAAGGATTGAATTGTTACGACATGGAGAAAAGGGAAAATTCTGTTGTTATTCCCGGATTTGACTGCCAAAATTATATAATTTATGATGGTATACTTTACTATACTGAGGAAGATGCTTATCTTAGAAGCAGTGATCTTGCGGGTGGAAATAAAAAGATAGTTTATGACGGATCAGGCTTAGGGTTTAAAGTAGATCATGTACAGTTCAACATTTATGAAAATAATATATATGTACTTGAAAAATCATATGATCAAAAGATGGGATCATTGAAGAAGATGTCCATGGACGGAAGTAATGTGGTGGATATAGCGGATGATATAAAATGGTTTAATATAGTGAATGGAAATGTATTCTTGAGATATTGGGACGGGAAGAGCAAACCGGATACTGAACTATATACATACAATATTGCAGCCAATACACCTATAGGACAAATGGTAAATTTCGATACAGCGGTATTAAATGCAAATAAAGAGTAGGTATTAATATAATATACATTGACAACAAGAAGGAGTGTGTTATGAAGTTAAAACAAAATATTTTTTTATTAATCTTTACAATATTGTTATTGATGGGGTTAACAGGATGCGGGAAAAAGACAGTGGTACTTGATGATTATCTTGAGTTTTCATCAGAAGGTTATGATACAAAGGGAACTGCTACGGTATCATTTAATTATCGAAAGTTTGAAGATGAATATGGAAAGAAAATAAAGTTTAAAAAGAAAGATGAGAGACGAAAATTTATAAAGGAATATTCTCTTAAATCTTCTATAAGTGATGCAAAGCTTTTGATCTCAACTTGTGTAAAGCTTGAACTTGATGAAGATTCAAACTTAAGTAATGGAGATACTGTAAATGTAAAATTTGACTGTGATGATGAGCTGGCAGAGGAATACTTTGGGGTAAAGTTTAGTTATTCAGATGTGGAGTACACTGTTGATAATCTAAAGAAAGTTGATAAATTTAATCCTTTTGATTATATTAAGGTTACATTTACAGGAACGTCACCTAATGGTAGTGTGAGTATAGAAACTGATAAAGCCAAGAAAAGGGAAGAGTTACAATATTTTACTTTTAATCCTAACAAAATAGAGGGAATTAAAATAGGTGATACAATAAAAGTAATTGCTGAATGTGACATAAATGATGATGAGTTTATTGAGAAATTTGGTTCAATAATAGAGAAAACTGAGAATGAGTATAAATGCGATAATATAGACAGGTATGTGACAAAAGCTGATGAAATATCTGAAAAGGCGATGAATGAATTAATAGCTGAAGGTAACAGTATATTAAATGAAGATGCGGCAAGTGGTTTGAGCGAAACAGAAAAACTTATCAATGTCGCATATGTAGGGAACTATTTCTTGAGCGCAAAGGCAGGAATAAGTAATTGGAGTGAGAATTATTTATATCTAGTATATAAAATTCAGGTATCAAATTCGAAATATGCACAGTTAGATTATTATGATTATGTTAGATATGAGGATATAAAGCTATTGGCAGATGGAAACTTTAGTTTAGATTTGAGTAATTACCAAACGGCAAGAACAAGATTGGAACATTTTTATCCTGAAGAAGGAGGATATTTTTACTACGGATATCAGGATCTGAGTTCATTTACTAATGATTGTATAACTTCTAAAGCAGATAATTATGAATACACTACAAGTATAACTCAATAAAAATTGATATATAAAGTTAATAGTTTTTGAATCTTTAGGTGGGGAGACTTTCTTCACCTAAAAATTTTTATTTAAGGAGACAGATTATGATAAATAGAATATATCTTGCAGGCGGTTGCTTTTGGGGTGTTGAAGGATACTTTAAAAGAATTAAAGGTGTGGTGGATACGACTTGCGGCTATGCAAACGGTAATACGCAAAATCCAAGCTATGAAGAGGTTTGCAGGCACAATACAGGACATGCTGAAGCGGTTTTAATTGATTTTGATGATAGTGTATTAAGCCTTGAGGACTTACTTATTTATTATTTTAGAATAATAGATCCTGTCAGCGTAAACAAACAGGGAAATGATGTTGGAACACAGTATAGAACAGGGATTTATTATACAGATGAAGCTCAGTTGCCGACAATAAATGAGGCAATAGAAAAAGAGCAAAGAAAGTATAGTGAAAAAATCGCGGTAGAAGTATTGCCGATTGAAAACTTTTATACTGCGGAAGAGTATCATCAAGATTACCTTGATAAAAATCCTAACGGATACTGTCATATAAATCTTGCTTGGGCAAACGAGCCTATAGTAAGGTCGGAAGAATATATAAAGGATGATGATGAGGTTTTAAAAAACAGACTTAGCGCTCTACAATATGATGTAACTATGAATGCGGCTACAGAGAGACCTTTTGACAATGAATTCAACTCAAATTTTGAAAAAGGTATATATGTGGATATTACATCAGGTGAACCGCTTTTCTTTTCTACAGACAAGTTTGAATCGGGATGCGGTTGGCCAAGTTTTTCAAAGCCTATACAAAAGGATTTGGTGCATTACAAAGAGGATTTAAGCCTTGGAAGAAGAAGGATTGAGGTAAGAAGCTCTAACGCCGATATTCACCTTGGACATGTGTTTAATGACGGCCCAAGAGAGCTTGGCGGTTTAAGATATTGCATTAATTCTGCGGCACTTAGATTTATTCCTTTAGATAAAATGGAAGAAGAGGGATACGGTTATCTGATAGAGTACGTTTCATAAGTAAATTGTCCTTGTAAAAAAGCATTTAAAATGTTAGTCTAAACAAAGAAAATTAAAGGGGATGAATATGACTGACAATTTTAAATACGGTGAAGAGACGAAACTTGAAAAGACAACTGAAAAAAGAGCGAATTTCTCAGGAGGCCTTGGATATATCCTGGCTGTGGCAGGTTCTGCGGTAGGCCTTGGTAATATTTGGAGATTTCCGTATCTGGCGGCAAAGTACGGTGGAGGTATGTTTTTATTGACCTATCTTGTACTTACTCTTACGTTCGGATATGCAATGATTATGTCCGAGACTACCATAGGCAGAATGACAAAGAGAAGTGCAATAGGCGCATTCAATCAGTTTGGAAACAGCAAGATACTTAAGGTGGGCGGATTTATAAATGCGATAGTACCTGTACTTATTGTGCCTTATTACAGTGTAATAGGAGGTTGGGTAGTAAAATATCTGGTAGAGTATATAAAGGGAAATGTATCAGGGCTTGCAAGTGACGGATATTTCGGTAGCTTTATAGGTGACACAAAGATAGTATTTTTTTGGTTTATAATATTTGCAGCAGCTACATTCGTTGTAATACTTGGCGGTGTGGAGCAGGGAATTGAGAGAGTGTCAAAAATAATGATGCCTCTGCTCATCATACTTGCAATTATTGTTGCCGCCTATTCGGTAACAAGACCGGGAGCCATGGCAGGAGTGAAGTATTTTTTTGTTCCGAACTTCAGTAACTTTTCATTAATGACGGTGGTTGCGGCACTTGGGCAGATGTTTTATTCTCTGTCCATTGCTATGGGTATTTTGTACACTTATGGCTCATATTTGACAAGAGATGTGGATGTGGAGATATCAACTTCAAGAGTGGAGCTTGTGGATACGGGTGTGGCTGTTTTGGCAGGACTTATGGTTATTCCTGCAGTGTTTGCCTTCTCGGGCGGTGACCCTGCAAAGCTTAAGGCCGGACCTTCGCTTATGTTCATTACCTTGCCGAAGGTTTTTGAAAGCATGGGAGCAGGACGCATTGCAGGTATAGGATTTTTCCTGCTTGTGCTTTTGGCTGCACTTACAAGTGCCATATCACTTGTGGAAACCAGTATTTCCACTTTCTGTGACGAGCTTAATTTAAGCAGAAATAAATCTATAATTTTAATGGCTGTGATAATGGTATTTGTCGGAGGCGCTTCTGCGGCAGGATACGGTATATGGGATTTTGTTTTGATATTTAAGATGCCTATACTTGACTTCCTTGATTTCCTTACAAACTCTATTATGATGCCTATAGCGGCACTTGCCACCTGTTATTTGGTGGTAAAAGTGATTACATTAAAGAAAATTGATGATGAAATTTCATATTCTTCAGCATTTAAGAGAAAAAAGCTTTATAATATAGTAATGAGGGTATTTGCACCGATATTTTTAATCGTAATATTGGTGAGTGCAATATTAAATACCTTGGGATTTATCAGCCTGTAAAATCGGCTTAGTCTATGCTCATATTTGACTTTACAAAGAATGGAGTTTTCAATGAAAAAATTGGATGTAGTTGCATTAGGAGAATTATTGATTGATTTTACACCTGCAGGACTGTCTCCTGCAGGAATGAGACTTTTTGAGCAAAATCCGGGAGGAGCACCGGCAAATATGCTGACCGCCGTATCCAGAGTCGGATTAAAAACAGCGTTTATAGGTAAGATAGGTGCCGACATGCATGGAGACTTTTTAAGAAGTGTACTTGACAGTGTCCCTATTGATACAAGCGGATTGATTACCGACCCTTCAGTATTTACCACCTTGGCTTTTGTAAGTCTCTCAATAACAGGAGAGAGAGCCTTCTCATTTGCAAGAAAGCCGGGAGCGGATACAAGACTCACTATAGATGAGATAAATAAAGATATTCTCTCGGATACAAAAGTATTTCATGTGGGTTCACTTTCTCTTACAGATGAGCCTTCAAGAAGTGCTACATTTGAGGCGGTAAAGCTTGCTAAGGAAGCGGGAGCAATTATATCCTATGACCCCAATTACCGTGAGCCGCTTTGGGACAGTGTGGATAAGGCCATGGAGATGATGAGATTGATGTCTGAGTTTGCGGATATTATGAAAATATCCGATGAAGAAACATCTCTTCTTACACCATATATGGAACCGCTTGAGGCAGGCAAGTACTTGGTGGAAAGAGGAAGAAAACTTGCTGTAGTTACGCTTGGAGAAAAGGGTGCATTGGTCGTTTCAAAAGCGGGATATGTGGAAGTACCGGGATTTAAGAGTAATGTTGTGGATACTACAGGAGCCGGAGATTCCTTCTGGGGAGGTCTGCTTGCAAGATTTTTAAGTGAAAATATGGATCTTGACAATATAACTTCAAAACAGATGTATGATATTGCAAGATTTGGAAATGCTGTAGCAAGTCTTTGTGTGGAAAAAAGAGGCGGAATTGTAAGTATACCTTCACTTGATGAAACTTTAGAGAGGTTAAAGCAATGAAAAATATCGATGTGGCGGTTATAATGGCAGGCGGAAAGGGCAGCAGACTTCGTAGTATAACTAATGATGAAATACCGAAGCCCATGGTGCCTGTGGACGGCAAACCTTTACTTGAATATCAGGTGGAGAAGTTAAAGGCCTATGGAATAAAAAAGATAGTAATGATTGTAGGGCATTTGGGTGAAAAAATTGTAGATCACTTCAAGGATGGAAAAGACTTCGGAGTTGAGATTGACTATATTTTTGAAAAGGAACCGCTTGGTACTGCAGGAGCATTTTATTATTTAAAAGATAAGATAGATGCTAAGGATTTCATGCTTGTTTTCGGAGATGTTTTCTTTGATATGGATTTTGACAGAATGGAAGATTTTCATTTCAAAAATTCAGCCCTGACTACGCTTCTTGCACATCCAAACGGCCATCCGTATGATTCGGATCTTATCCGGACGGATGATACCGGAAGAGTTATAGGATTTGATTCAAAGCATAATGTAAGAGATTACTGGTATGACAATATGGTCAATGCAGGTATGTATATAATTAACAGAAAACTGCTTGACTTGGTAAAAGAACCTGTAAAGACAGATTTTGAAAAGGATATACTTGCAAATCAGGTTAAAATCGGAGCAAATATTTATGCATATCATACACCTGAGTATGTGAAGGATGTAGGTACCGTGGACAGAATAAATGCTACGGTAGAGGAGCTAAAGAGCGGACTTATTCAGTCAAAGAATTTAAAGAATAAGCAAAGAGCGATATTTATTGACAGAGACGGTACTATAAATGTTTCAAAGGGATTTATATCAAAAGCTGATGACCTTGAACTGATCCCGGGAAGCATTGAGGCTATAAAGGCAATAAATAAGAGCGGTGCACTGGCAATAGTTATAACAAATCAACCCGTTATTGCAAGAGGCGAGTGTTCTTTTGAAGAACTTCACAATATTCACAATAAGCTGAAGACTCTTCTTGGTGAAAAGGGAGCTTTTGTAGATGATATTTTCTATTGTCCACATCATCCTGATAAGGGATTTGAGGGTGAAGTGCCTGAACTTAAATTTGACTGTGAATGCAGAAAGCCGAAGACCGGTATGATTGACGAGGCGGTAGAGAAATATAATATAGATCTTTCAAAGTCATATATGGTGGGAGATTCCACAATGGATCTTGAGACGGCAAGAAATGCCGGAGTAAAATCCGTGCTTGTAGATACAGGTTTTGCCGGAAATGACGGCAAATACGACAGAAGCTGCGATATTGAGGCTAAAAATCTCTTTGATGCGGTGGAGAAGATAATTAAAGATTTCAGATAAGAATATTAAAAAAAGAGGCCGGGAATTTTACAATTGTTGCAGCAGTCTAAAAACAACTGCAAATGATTGTAAAATACAGCCTCTAAAGTTTTTTCTACCAAGTACATCTTGCGCTTGCGCCGCATGGCAGGATGAAGTCTGATTTATTTACAGGTAAACCTATTTCCATAGCTTCTATGCTTGCTGCAGGAAGCTTATTTTCTTCTAAAGACTTCTTCATCATATAGGTCAGTACACCGGGGGCCAGACCTGTGGTATATGAGTTGATAAGGAAGAAGAGCGGTTCTTTGCTAAGCAACTGTGTTGTCAGCTTTATAAATTCATATATGGAGTCTTCTATTTTCCATATCTCACCCTTAGGACCTCTTCCGTATGAAGGCGGATCCATTATTATGGCATCATAGGTATTTCCACGTCTTATTTCTCTTTGTACAAATTTTATACAATCATCTACAAGCCATCTTATAGGAGCATTGGAAAGCCCTGAGCTTACCATATTTTCCTTTGCCCAGCCTACCATACCCTTGCTGGCATCTACATGTGTTACATTGGCACCTGCGGCGGCTGCGGCCAGAGTAGCACCACCTGTATATGCAAAAAGGTTAAGCACTTTGATTTCACGGTTTTTATCTGTAGCTTCTTTTATTTTATTATAACTGAAATCCCAGTTTGTAGCCTGTTCAGGGAATACACCTGTATGTTTGAATGTAAAAGGTTTTAGATTAAATGTTATTTTTGATGAAGGCAGTTCATAATCAATACTCCAGGTATCAGGAAGATTAAAAAATTCCCAATGTCCACCGCCGGCCTTACTTCTGTGGTAGTGCCCGTTTTTTTTCTTCCATGCAGGATGTGTATGCTCCGTATTCCAGAGTACTTGAGGATCGGGTCTTACCAGTATATAATCTCCCCATCTTTCAAGCTTTTCACCGTTTGAAGTATCCAGTATTTCATAGTCCTTCCAATTATCTGCAATCCACATAATTTTTCTCTCTGTTTTTTATTATAAAAAATGCCGCTTGGTTGCATTCACAACCTAATACGGCATTGTCTGTACCGGTTAAACCGGCTATTTACTAAAGATATTTAAATAATTCCTGTGCCTCATCTTTTTTAGTAGTTTCCTTCAAGGAAAGTACCTCAAATTTTACAGACTTGCCACCGAATAATACTTCTACAATATCCCCTACTTTTACTTCAGCAGATGCTTTAACAACCTTATCATTGATAAGAACTCTTCCGGCATCACATGCTTCATTGGCTATTGTGCGTCTTTTGATTACTCGTGAAACCTTTAAAAACTTGTCAATACGCATTATTTATTAACAGCATCCTTTAGTGCCTTACCCGGCTTGAACTTTGGAACTACGCTCTCAGCGATCTTCATTGTCTCGCCTGTTCTTGGGTTTCTTCCTTCTCTTGCAGGTCTTACAGATGTCTCAAATGTACCGAAGCCAACAAGCTGGATCTTTTCCTTCTTAGCAAGTTCTTCTGTAACAACTTCTACAAAAGACTTAAGTGTAGCCTCAAGGTCCTTCTTTGTAACGGAATTATCCATCTTCTTAGCAATAGCATCGATTAACTCTGTTCTATTCATTTTCTTCCTCCTAAAAATAATGTTCTAAACATTATACTAAAATATTACTGCCGGATTTAGTCGGCAATACAAAATCATTATGAGATATGATACCACTCATAACATAATTTATATAGTCTGTTTAGGCTGATTTGTCAAGAAGAATAAGGCAAAAAAGCCATTTTGTAAGGGTTTTTTCTCTATAAAGTCATTTTATTTAAGAAAAAGTATATTTTTAGTTGACAAAGGGAAAAGAATGATGTACTATACTAATACCCCGTGGGGGTGTGAAATGTAGTAGAAAGGAGAAATATGGTAAAAGAAAAATATAATATTACCGGAATGAGTTGTGCCGCCTGCTCCGCCAAAGTGGAGAGAGTGGTAGGCAAGCTTGACGGTGTGGAGAATGTATCTGTAAATCTTTTGACTAATTCCATGCAGGTGGAATATAGGGAAGATAAGCTGAGTTCAAATGATATAATAAAAAATATAGCCGATGCCGGATATGGAGCATCTTTGGCTACAGCTACAAAACAGAAAAAAGAAGAGAAGAGTATAAAAAAGACCAATGATGATGCAATAACTTCTATGAAGTTCAGGTTGAAGGTATCTATAGTATTTTTGGTTATTTTGATGTATTTCAGTATGGGAAGCATGATAGGTTTACCGCTTCCGAAATTCTTATCAGGTGAGGGTAATCCGGTAGGCTTTGCCCTGACACAGCTTTTACTGGTACTGCCTGTAATGTATGTAAACAGAAAGTATTATATAAGCGGATTTAAATCTCTTTTCCATCTTTCACCGAATATGGATACACTTATTGCGGTAGGTACAGTTGCCGCATTTACATATGGAGTAATTGCAATCTATGTAATGGGTTATGCACTTAATAATGCAGATATGCATACAGTGACGGAATACAGAATGAATCTTTATTTTGAATCTGTGTCCATGATATTGACTCTTATTACTTTAGGAAAATTTTTTGAAACAGGTTCAAAAGCAAGAACAACAGATGCAATATCAAAGCTTATAGATTTATCACCGAAGAGGGCAAATGTACTTCGTGACGGTGTAGAGGAGAACATACTTACAGAAGATGTTGTAGTGGGAGATATTGTAATAGTCAGACCCGGTGAGAGCATTCCGGTAGACGGAATGATAATTGAGGGCAGTACGAGTGTGGATGAGAGTGCCATTACAGGTGAGAGTATACCTGTGCAAAAGGAGAAAGGCGATAAGCTTATAGCCGCAACTATAAATAAAAACGGTAGTGTAAGAATAAAAGCCACAGAGGTAGGTGAGGATACCGCTATTTCAAGGATAATTGCTTTGGTGGAAGAGGCTTCATCATCAAAAGCGCCTATTGCCAAGATGGCTGATAAGGTCGCAGGAGTATTTGTACCGGTTGTTATGGGAATTTCACTCATAACATTCATAGTATGGCTGGCACTGGGATATGATTTTTCATTTGCTCTAAACTGTGCCATAGCGGTACTTGTTATATCCTGTCCATGTTCACTTGGACTTGCAACACCTGTAGCGATAATGGTGGGTACAGGAAAGGGTGCTGAAAACGGAATACTTATTAAATCTGCCGATGCACTTGAGACAACTCACAGTATTGATACTGTAGTACTTGATAAGACAGGTACCGTAACAGAGGGTAAGCCTGTAGTTACAGATATTTTGGCATTTGATACAGACGAGAATGAATTTTTAAAACTGGCTGCGGGAGTTGAGAGTGCTTCGGAGCATCCTTTAGCTGAGGCTATTGTAGAAAAGGCTAAGGAAAAGAGTTTTGAGATTGTTTCACCTACAGAGTTTCAGGCGATATCCGGAAGAGGTATTGTTGCAAGTGTAAGCGGTTCAAAAATTATTGCCGGAAATGAGCAGGCTATAAAAGAACAGTATGGAAACAGTGAAAACTTTATGGAAGTATTTAAAAAGGGAAATGAACTTGCCTCTCAGGGTAAGACACCGATGTACTTTGGTAAAGACGGCAAACTGCTTGGAATTATTGCAGTTGCGGATACAATAAAAAAAGACAGTAAGGAAGCTATACAGGCTCTTAAAAACAGAAATATTGATGTTGTATTGCTTACAGGTGATCATAAAAACACTGCAATGGCTATAGCAAAGGAAGCAGGCATTAAAAAGGTTATTGCCGAAGTTTTACCTACCGATAAGGAAGAACATATCAGAAAGCTTATGGAAGCAGGTCATAAGGTGGCAATGGTCGGTGACGGTATCAATGATTCGCCTGCACTTGCAAGAGCGGATGTAGGTATTGCAATAGGTGCAGGTACGGATATCGCTATAGAGAGTGCGGATATAGTATTGATGCACAGCTCATTAAAGGATGTGGCCACAGCAATTGATTTAAGTAAGGCTGTAATCAGAAATATAAAGCAGAATCTTTTCTGGGCATTCTTTTATAATTCAATAGGAATTCCACTGGCTGCAGGAGTATTTTATCTAAGCCTGGGATGGAAGCTCAGTCCTATGTTCGGAGCAGCGGCAATGGGAATGAGCAGTGTATGTGTGGTAAGCAATGCACTTAGACTTAGAGCATTTAAGCCAAAGGAAATAAAGAAAAACAATGTAGAAAATGATGAGATAGAACTCATTGAAAATAATAGAAAAGAGGATAAAAATATGACAACAGTAATTAATGTAAACGGAATGATGTGTGAGCATTGTAAGGCAACTGTGGAGAAAGTGACAAGAGGTGTAGAAGGTGTGAGCAATTCACTGGTGAATTTGGACGCAAAAAATGTTACAATAGAGCATAGTGCCGATACAGACTTGGAGAAGGTGAAAAAAGCTATTACAGATGCAGGCTATGAGGTAGTATAATGAGAGCCGATTCTAAGACTGTTTTAAGGCAGTTAAAGACCGCCAAAGGACAGCTTGAGGGCATAATAAAGATGGTGGAAGAGGACAGATATTGTATTGATATATCAAATCAGGTTCTTGCCACCAGAGCTCTTCTTGAAAGGACAAACCGTATTATTTTGGAAGCCCATATAGAGGGTTGCATTTTGGATGCGGCAGCTACAGGCAGTGAGGAAGAGAGAAAAGATAAGATATCTGAGCTGTCAAATATGATAAAGAAGATGACGAAATAATGGAAAGAGAAATTCTTTATATAATAGACGGGGAGTATAAGGATATTCAAGGCTATTTAAAAGCAAAGGGATATTCAGCCTCAAATATTATAGACCTGAAGAAATACGAAAACGGTATAATGCTCAATGGAGTTTGGGCTTATATGAATCAGAAGCCGGCGGTAAATGACCGGCTTCTTGTGCGTGTATGTGAAAATAAAAAGAGCGAAAATATAGTACCTGTGGATATTAAGCTTGATATAAAATATGAGGATGATGATATTATAGTTATAAATAAGAGCAATGATATGCCGATTCATCCAAGTCTTAACAATTATGAGAACTCACTTGCAAACGCTCTTATGCATTATTATAAAGGCAAAAACTTTGTTTTCAGATGCATTAACAGACTTGATAAGGACACTACGGGACTTACAATAGTGGCAAAGCATTTCTTAAGTGCCGGTATTTTAAATATTGCTATGCAAAACAGGCAGATAAAAAGAGTGTATAATGCTATAGTAAAAGATGACGGCAGATTGCCTGATGAGGGTACTGTTGACTTGCCGATAGCCAGAGAAGATGATACCTTGATAAAAAGAAAAGTAAGCCCTGACGGTCAAAGGGCGGTGACATATTTTAAAGTATTGCAAAGATTTGAAAAATATTCTTTAATAGAGCTTAGACTCAAAACAGGCAGAACACATCAGATACGTGTACATATGAGTCATATAGGTGCACCGCTTGTAGGAGATTATTTGTATAATGAAGATGATTACGGTAAAAATTTTGTAAGACCGCTCCTACATTCAAAAAGCCTTGAATTTATACATCCTATAACAGGTGAGAGAATGTATTTGGAATGTGATTTACCAATAGATTTTAAAGAAAAGATAGGAAAGAATTATGTTTAGAATAGAATACCCACATCTTGATATGAGAAAGATTGCAGACAGCGGACAGATATTTAGATTTAATATTTATGAGGATGAATTCAGTCTTGTGGCAGGTGATAAGCTGCTGTTTATAAAAGAGGACGGGGACGGATATATACTCTCTTGCAGTGAAGAGGAGTTTAATAATTTTTGGCTGGATTATTTTGACCTTAGACTTGATTATAAAGAGTATGAGAAGAATATTCCAAAGAGCGATCTGTTTTTAATAAATGCGACAGAATATTCATATGGAATTCGTATATTAAATCAGGATAAATGGGAAATGCTTATATCATTTATTATTTCACAAAGAAAGAGTATACCGGCTATTAAATCATCGGTTGAAAAGCTTTCAAAGGTCTACGGAAAAAAAATAGATATGCAGGTTCCTGATTTTATAAAAAACATTGATCCTGATACGGAATTTTACAGCTTTCCAACCCCTGAGGCTTTAGCAAATGCAAGTATTGACGAGTTAAATGCCTGCTCACTCGGATACCGAAGCCCATATATAGAGTCGACTGCAAAGGCGGTATTCAGAAAAGATATAGAACTTGAGGCACTTGCAAAGCTTAACGATACGGAACTTTTAGCCGCTTTAATGAGTCTTAAGGGAGTCGGTATAAAGGTGGCAAACTGTGTGGCATTATTCGGTTATCACAGAATTGCGGCCTTTCCTATAGATGTATGGATAAAGAGAATGATTGATGAGCACTATGACGGAGAATTCCCACTGGAGCTTTATGAAGGCTATGCAGGTGTTATTCAACAATATATTTTCTATTATGGCAGAGAAAGTGTGAAACATAGTAGTAATTAGCATAGAAATTTGATATTATATTACCATATCAAAATGGTGAAAAGGGACACATTTCCTATGAAAGGAGCATTATGAACGAACTTACAAAAAAGGCTTATGAGACTTGGAAAAATGCCGACTTGGCTGATGAGGCTCTTGTAAAAGAGATGGCATCCATTGCAAATGATGAAGAGGCTATCAATGACAGATTTTATAAGGAATTGGCATTCGGTACAGGCGGTCTTAGAGGCGTGCTTGGAGTTGGAAGCAACAGAATGAATATTTATACTGTTGGAAAGGCCAGCAGAGGTTTGGCAAATTATATAAATTCCATATCAAAGGCTCCTAAGCTTGCCATATCATATGACAGCAGAAACAATTCAGATGTATTTGCAAAAAGAGCGGCAAGTATATTTGCAGGAGCGGGAATCAAGGTATATATCTGGAAAGAGCTTATGCCTACACCTGCACTTTCTTTTGCGGTAAGAGAGCTCGGATGTGACGGCGGTATAATGGTAACAGCCAGCCACAACCCTGCAAAATACAACGGCTATAAGGTATACGGTGCTGACGGATGTCAGATAGCCAATGAGGCGGCAGACAGAATACTTGATGAGATAAACAGTGTGGAGACATTCTCAAACTATGAGCTGGTTGATTTTGAGGAAGGCCTTAAGTCGGGTATTATCGAGTATATAAGTGAAGATACCTTTAATGCCTTTATGGATGCGGTTTCAACACAGACTTTTATAGGTGATGATGTTGATAAGAATGTAAAAATTGCTTATACACCTCTTTACGGAACAGGTTTAAGATGTGTTACAACCTGTCTTAAGAAAAACGGATTTACAAATATTGAGATAGTAAAGGAGCAGGCTACTCCAAACGGAGATTTCCCAACCTGCCCATATCCAAATCCTGAGATAAGAGAAGCTCTTGAAGTAGGTTTAAATGTTGCTAAGGAGGTTGGAGCGGATATCCTTATTGCTACAGACCCTGACTGTGACAGAGTAGGTATTGCAGTAAAGCAGGGAGATGATTTCAGACTCTTCTCAGGAAATGAAGTTGGAGTTTTACTTACAGACTTTATTGCAAAGAGAAAAGTTGCAATGGGAATTATGCCTAAGAAGCCTGTAGTTGTTAAAACAATAGTTACTACGGATCTTGTAAACAGAGTTGCAGATAACTACGGTATCGAGACAAGAGATGTGCTTACAGGATTTAAATATATCGGAGATCAGATTGCAAATCTTGAAAAAGACGGCGAAGTTGACAGATACCTCCTTGGATTTGAGGAGAGCTACGGATATCTTTCAGGAAGCTATGTAAGAGATAAGGATGCTGTAAACGGAGCATATCTGATTGCACAGATGTTTGCATACTATAAGGCTGAGAACAAGTCATTACTTGATGTACTTAACGGATTATATGAGAAGTACGGATATTATCTGAACACACTTTATTCATTCGAGTTTGAAGGCGAGAGCGGAATGAAGAAGATGGATGCAATAATGGATACTTTCAGAAACAATACTCCAAAGGAAATTGCAGGGGTAAAGGTTTTGGAAGTAAGAGATTATGAGACTTCCACTCAGACAAATCTTGCTACAGGTGAGAAAAAAGCAATAGACTTACCTAAGTCAAATGTTATCAAGTATATGCTTGAGGGCAACTCATCCGCAGTACTCAGACCTTCAGGAACCGAGCCTAAGTTAAAGCTTTATCTTGCTATAAGCAGTGAGAATGAAGCAAGTGCAAGAGAACTTGAGAGTAAAATAGCAAATGAAATAAAGAAGAGTTTAGCTTAAATTTTTAGAGGCTGTGTAAACGGCCTCTTTTTTAATGCATTAATATAAAACATTTTTACTTGCAATTTAAAATCCAGTGTGCTATCATTGTGCGGTAGACGTACAAATGTATTTTAGGGGCGAACATGGAACAGAATATCAAATATTATGTGGTAAAAGATAAAGCAATACCTGAGGTACTCATTAAGGTGGTTGAGGCAAAGAGGCTTTTGACTGCGGACAAGATGATGACTGTAAAGGAGGCCACAGATAAATGCGGTATAAGCAGAAGCTCATTTTACAAATATAAAGATGATATCTTTCCATTTGATGATTCTTCAAAGGGAAGGAATATCACCCTCTCTATTCAGATATCGGATGAAATGGGACTTTTATCGGAGTTGTTGGCAGTGGTTGCAAAGTATCATGCCAATATCCTGACAATACATCAGACCATACCCGTAAGCGGTGTGGCGACTATTTCTTTATCTATAGAGGTTTTAAATGATACAGGAGACTTATCTAAGATGGTAGATGAAATCGGAAATTTGGACGGCATCTTTGATATAAAAATATTGGCTAGGGAGTAAATTATGTTTAATATTGCGATATTGGGATTTGGAACAGTAGGTTCAGGCGTATATGAAGTTATAAAGCAAAATAATGCACTTTTAAAGGAGAAGACAGGTGAGGATATAGTTGTGAAAAAAATCCTTGATCTGCGTGAGTTCCCGGGAACCGAATGGGAAAACTTATTGGTACATGATATTAAAGAAATCATAGAAGATAAGGATATAGATGTAGTAGTAGAGACAATGGGCGGAACATCACCGGCTTTTGAGTTTGTAAGGGATGCGCTTTTGTCAGGTAAGCATGTTACCACATCAAACAAGGCTTTGGTGGCGGCACATGGCACGGAACTTTTAAAGATTGCAAGAGAAAAAAATGTAAACTTCTTCTTTGAAGCAAGTGTAGGCGGCGGTATTCCTATTATCAGAACTTTAACAGAGAGTTATGCCGGAGAGCATTTTAAGGAGATCACAGGTATCTTAAACGGTACTACAAACTATATACTTACAAAGATGGATGCAGAGGGTGAGAGCTTTGAAAGGGCACTTGCTACAGCACAGGATCTCGGATATGCGGAGAGAAATCCTGAGGCTGATGTGGAAGGACATGATACTTGCAGAAAGATTGCAATACTTTCATCTCTTGCAACAGGCAAGGAAGTAAACTTTGAAAATATTCATACAGAGGGTATCACAAAGATAGATACAACGGATTTTGAGTATGCAAAGCATCTTAATACATCAATAAAGCTTTTCGGTGATGCGAAGTTTGAAAATGATAAGCTTTACGCATTCGTAGCACCTGTAATGGTTGAGAGCAGTCATCCGCTCTTTATGGTAAATGATGTATATAACGGAATTATGGTAGAGGGAAATATGCTTGGAAAGAGCATGCTCTACGGTAGCGGTGCAGGAAAGCTTCCTACTGCAAGTGCAGTAGTTGCAGACATTGTTGCAATTGCAAAGAATAAGCATGGAAATGTACCTTTCGGATGGGGTGAGAACAAGCAGGAAGTTGTAGATATGCAGGAGACAAGCCATAGATACTTTGTAAGATTTATGGGCAGAGACAGTGAGTTTATAGAAAAATGCAAGTCCGAATTCAAGGATTCAAGAGAAGTATACCTTGACGGCAAGGACGAATTCGCTTTGATAACAGGAGTACTTAAGGAAAAAGATTTCCTTAGTGCTTTGAATAATCTGAGCGGTGTGATAAAATATATAAGAACAAAGATAGTTTAATTTTTATTGGCACTACCATTGGTGGTGCCAAAATTATATTTGGGAAGAAAATGAGAAAGATATTAGAATTTTTATTAAGTTTTGTACCTCCATGTGCATTTCATGAATTTACAGGTCTATATTGTCCGGGCTGTGGAGGAACCAGAGCAGTGAGATTTTTGGTAAGGGGAAATATATGGAAAAGCTTTATTTATAACCCCACAGTACTTTATATTGTTATTGCAACTTTTATTTTTTTCGCTTTTGTAGTAAAGTATAAGATTAGTGGCAAGCATTTGAATAAAGACAAGATTGTCTTGCCGATGTTATATATAGGAATTGCCATAATGATTTTAAACTGGATTATAAAAGACTGGTTTTTAATTTTTAGAGGAATTGACTTATTAAAATAGACGAGGATTATAGATGAAAGATACCGTAAGTATTGCAAAAAGAAGATGGGAAAACAGAGCTCTGCTATTCGGAACAGTTTCAATAGTTTTGAATATGTGTGCTTTGCCGACATCAGGAGTTCCACTGGGTATTCCTATGGGAATATTTGCTGTTGCATTCGGAATTATTTCAGCCAAAGGCGGAATAAGAGGAAGAGCGGTTGCAGGTATTATTACAGGAATATTCGGTATATTGATAGGTTTAATTATATACTTAATGATACTTTTTGTTATCACACAATTAAAAGACCCTAATATTATGAGTATGTTTAAGCCTGAGCAAATCAAAATATTACAGGATTATATCCAAACTTATATAGCACAGTGATTGTAGATAATGGAGGAGATGACTTTGACTGATATAGTAAAAATACTCGCAGAAGAACTTGGTATAAAGACCACACAGGTTGAGGCCACCATAAAGCTTATAGATGAAGGCAATACCATTCCTTTTATTTCAAGATACAGAAAAGAAGTGACAGGCTCTCTAAATGATGAAATACTCAGACAATTTGATGAGAGATTAAAGTATCTCAGAAATCTTGAGGAAAAGAAGGAGCAGGTATTATCGGCAATTGAGGAGCAGGGAAAGCTTACAGATGAACTTAAAAAAGAAATAGAGTCTGCACTTACCTTAGTGGCGGTTGACGATCTTTACAGACCTTTCAGACCGAAAAGACGTACAAGAGCAATGATTGCTATTGAAAAAGGTCTTGAGAATTTTGCCACAGATATTTACGAGGAAAAGCTGAAGCAGCCTGCACTTGAGGAAGCAAAGAAATACCTTTCAGATAAAGAAGGCCTTGAGGTGGAAACACCTGAAGATGCTATAGCAGGTGCTATGGATATTATCGCAGAGAAAATCTCTGATGATGCGGCTTTTAGAAATAAGATAAGAGATCTCTCATTTAAGCAGGGTATACTGACTTCTGTGGCAAAGGATGAAACTGTAGAATCTGTATATGAAAACTATTACAATTTTGCAGAGAGCGTTTCAAAAACAGCAGGATATAAGATACTTGCAATCAACAGAGGAGAGGAAGAAAAGATACTTACTGTAAAGCTTGACCCTCCGGTTGAGGAGATTATCAGATATCTGGAAAAATGCATTATAAAAAAGCATAATGAACATACAGAGCAGATATTAAAAGATACTATTGATGATGCATATAAGAGACTTATTGCGCCTTCAATAGAAAGAGATATCAGATCAAGTCTTACAGAAAAGGCAGAGGATGAGGCTATAAAGGTATTTGGAAAGAATCTTACACAGCTTTTGATGCAGCCACCTGTAGCAGGAAGAGTGGTACTTGGTTGGGATCCGGCTTTCAGAACAGGATGTAAGCTTGCAGTAGTTGATGAGACCGGAAAGGTGCTTGATACCAAAGTTATCTTCCCTACAGCACCGCAAAATAAGGTTGCAGAGTCAAAGAAGATATTAAAAGAGCTGATAAAGAAATATAATATAAGTCTTATTTCGCTTGGAAACGGTACCGCTTCCAGAGAATCCGAGGCTGTTATTGTGGAGCTTATAAAAGAAGTTGATACAAAGCTTGAGTATATTATTGTAAACGAGGCAGGAGCCAGTGTATATTCTGCAAGTAAGCTGGCGACAGAGGAGTTCCCAAACTTTGACGTAGGTCAAAGATCTGCGGCTTCTATTGCCAGAAGACTTGAAGATCCGCTGGCAGAGCTTGTAAAGATAGATCCTAAGTCCATTGGTGTCGGTCAGTATCAGCATGATATGAACCAGAAAAAACTCTCAGAAGCACTTTCGGGAGTTGTAGAGGACTGTGTAAATAAGGTAGGTGTGGATCTTAATACAGCTTCAGCACCTCTTTTAGAGTATATATCAGGTATTTCAAAGGCTGTTGCCAAGAATATAGTTGTATACAGGGAGGAAAACGGAAGCTTTAAGACAAGGAAAGAGCTTTTAAAGGTTTCCAAGCTTGGACCTAAGGCATTTGAGCAATGTGCAGGTTTCCTTCGAATAAATGACGGTAAAGAGCCGCTTGATATGACAAGTGTGCATCCTGAAAGCTATGAAGCTACAAAGAAGCTTTTAGAGAGTATAGGCTACAGTTCCAAGGATATCACGGTTGCCGGACTTAACGGTATTTCAAAGAAAATTACTGATTTTAAAAAGGTATCCGATGAAATCGGCATAGGTGAGATAACTTTAAAGGACATAGTAAAAGAGCTTGAAAAACCGGGAAGAGACCCAAGAGATGAGATGCAAAAGCCTATACTACGCACTGATGTTATGGAGATGGAAGATTTAAAAGAGGGCATGATATTAAAGGGAACAGTCAGAAATGTTATTGACTTCGGTGCCTTTGTGGATATCGGAGTACATCAGGACGGACTTGTACATATATCAAAGCTTAGCAAGAAGTTTATAAAGCATCCCCTTGAAGCAGTGAGTGTAGGAGATATTGTTGAAGTAAGGGTAGACAGCGTAGATCTGAAAAAGAAGAGAATAGCACTGTCTATGGTATTAGATTGATATGAATAAAATAAAGATAGATATGCAGCTTAATGCAAAGGATATATGGCTTTTTTCCATGTATCACAGCAATAGAGGTTTCCTACTGATATTTAATGTGCTTTTTACAATAGTAATGTATTATTATATGATCACCTCTTGGAATAAAATTGATACTCCAAGAAAAATTATGTTTGTTTTATTGGCAAATATGTTTTTGATAATACAGCCGGCAATGCTTTATTTAAAATCTGCAAAACAGGCAAGAAGCGAGGCTATAAGAGCAGGGCTTTCACTTGAGATGAATGATGAGGGAATTGTGGTTTCATCAAAGGGAGAGAGTATTGATTTTAAATGGGAGAACGGATTTCGTTCAAGGATAGTGCCGGGTATTATAATAATATATGTGGATGCTGTCAGAGGCTATTTATTACCTGACAGATATACAAAGGAAAACAAAGAAAAAATAGTTGCTGTTTTAAAAGAAAAGACAAGGGTAAGTTTGTTATAAAATTATAAGTGCTTTTAAAAGCCTATAATTTATAAAGGTGGTTGGAATAAGGATGAATACAAGGGTATTTGAGAGTTTTTCCGATAAGGAAACATTTGATATTGCCTTTAGGATTGCAAATAATCTGAAGGCAAGAGCCGGTTCTGCGGTGGTATGCCTTGACGGGGATCTTGGAGTCGGTAAAACCGTTTTTGCAAAGGGATTCGGTGCAGGGCTTGGAATAAAAAGAGACATTGTAAGTCCTACCTTTAATATAGTAAAGAGCTATGAAGGTGATAAAAGACTGCATCATTTTGATGTATACAGGATTTCCGATATCTCCGAGCTTGATGAAATAGGATTTGATGAATTTATATATGATGATGCTATTGTCCTTATAGAGTGGTCAAAGCTTATAAAAGAAGCATTGCCCGAAAATATTATAAGAGTTGTTATATCAAAGGATCTTGAAAAGGGATTTGATTACAGAAAAATAGCAGTGGAAGGCATAGATGATGAAGATTTTGGGAATTGAAAGTGCTGCATTAGTGGCTTCAGTTGCAATAATAGATGAGAATGTGACAATAGCGGAATATACCACAAATTTTAAAAAGACTCATTCAGAGACATTATTGCCAATGCTTAATGAAATAGTAAAAATGACCGGAGTGGATCCAAAAGAGCTTTCAGCTATTGCAATTTCAGGAGGTCCGGGGTCGTTTACCGGACTTAGAATAGGTGCTGCGAGTGCTAAGGGACTTGGGCTGGCACTTGATTTGCCTCTTATTCATGTGCCTACACTTGATGCTATGGCATTAAATATATACTCAAGTAATGCACTAATCGTGCCTATAATGGATGCCAGAAGAAATCAGGTATATACAGGTATATATAAAAATACAGCTAAATTGGAAGTTATAAGAGAATCAATGGCGATTTCCATAGATGAATTACTTGATATACTAAGAGAAACAGATAAAGAAGAAAAAATAGAAAGAATAGTTTTCCTGGGTGACGGAGTTCCGGTTTTCAGGGAATATATTGATGAAAACTTTGAAATTTCACATGATTTTGCTCCGGCAAATTTGAACAGACAGAGGGCATCAAATATTGCAATGCTTGGCATGGAGATGTTTAAAGAAGGAAAAACTATGGTTTCCGATGATATGAGACCGGAATATCTTAGAAAAAGCCAGGCTGAAAGGGAGAGAAATGTGGATTAGACCCATGCTTCTTTCTGATGTGGAAGTAATAAGAAGCTTAGAAAGTGATATTTTCAGTGATGCCTGGAGCGAAAATAATATAAAAGACTCTATAGAATCTAAATTCGATTATTGCATCGTTATTGAAGAAGACTATAGAGTCTTGGCATATATTATTTTCAGAGTAAATGAAGATGAAGCGGAGCTGTTTAGAATAGCTACCGATAAACAGTACAGAGGATTGGGCTGTGGACATAAGTTAATGAACTTTATGATTTCAAATCTTAGAGATATGAAAGTAAAAAAGGTTTTTCTTGAGGTCAGATGCCAAAATAAAGACGCCATAAGTCTGTATGAGCATTATGGCTTTAAAAAGATAGGTGTCAGAAAAGAATATTACTCTGATCCCACAGATGATGCTCTGTTAATGGAAGGATATATAAAATGTTAGATATTTGTTTATTAGGTACCGGGGGTATGATGCCGCTACCTTACAGATGGCTGACTTCAATGATGGCCAGATGTGAGGGAGTAAATCTTTTGATAGATTGCGGCGAGGGTACTCAGGTTGCCATAAAAGAGAAGGGATGGAGTCCGAAACCTATAGATGTGATCTGTTTTACACATTTTCATGCGGATCATATAAGCGGTTTACCGGGACTGCTGCTTACAATCGGAAATTGTGAAAAGACCACCCCACTCCTTATCATAGGTCCTAAGGGACTTGAAAGAGTTGTAAATGCTATGAGAGTTATAGCACCGGAGCTTCCTTTTGAAATTCAGTTCCATGAACTTAGAGAAAATGAGGAAGTGATAGATTTTGCACCTTATAAGATAGAAGCTTATAAGGTAAGTCATAGAGTAACATGCTACGGCTACAGAATTTCTATTGACAGAAAGGGCAAGTTTGATGCTGCCAGAGCAAAGGAACTTGATATACCGTTAAAATACTGGAATAAATTGCAGCATGGTGAAACTATCACTGACGGAGATATCACATATACTCCCGATATGGTAATGGGAGAGGCAAGAAGAGGTATAAAGGTAAATTATTGTACAGATACAAGACCTGTTCCGATTATTGCAGATTACGCCGCAGATTGTGATCTCTTTATATGTGAGGGTATGTATGGTGAAGATGAAAAGGAAGAAAATGCCAAAGAACATAAGCATATGACTATGATGGAGGCGGCAACTCTCGGAAAAACGGCAAATCCGAAGAGAATGTGGCTGACACATTATTCACCGTCAATGAATAAACCGGATGAGTATATCGATAAGCTGAAAAAAATCTGTCCGGTTATAGAAACCGCAAGAGATGGATGGAGTGTAGAGCTTGGTTATGAAGAAGAGTAATGTAAAAATACTTGCAATAGAAAGTTCATGTGATGAGACTGCGGCAGCAGTTGTGGAAGACGGAAGAAAGGTGCTTTCAAATGTTATCTCATCACAGATAGACTTGCATACAATATACGGAGGTGTAGTCCCTGAGATTGCCTCCAGAAAGCATATAGAAAATATAAATTTTGTAATAAAAGACGCACTGAAAGAGGCAAATGTCACCTTTGATGATATAGACGCAATAGCGGTTACATACGGACCGGGACTTGTAGGAGCATTGCTTGTAGGAGTAGGCGAAGCAAAGGCACTTGCTTATGGACTTAACAAGCCTCTTATAGGTGTACATCATATAAAGGGGCATGTGCTGGCAAACCTTATAGAACATGAGGAGCTTAAACCTCCCTTTGTATGTCTTATCGTTTCAGGCGGTCATACTGAAATAGCGATTGTAAAAGATTACAATGATTTTGAGATAGTTGCGACAACCAGAGATGATGCGGCAGGTGAGGCATTTGACAAGGTGGCAAGAAGCGTGGGACTTGGATATCCGGGAGGTCCGAAGATTGATAAGGCGGCTAAGTTTGGAAATCCTCATGCGATAGAATTTCCGAAGGCAAGAGTAAATGATTCCAAATATGATTTCAGCTTTTCAGGTGTAAAGTCTGCCGTGTTAAATTATCAAAACAAGGCAAATATGACCGGTGAAAAGATAAATGTAAATGACCTTGTAGCTTCATTTCAAAGAGCTGTTGTAGAGGTTTTGGTGGAGCATACTATTGAAGTTGCAAAGGATTACAATATAAAGAATGTAGCTATGGCAGGCGGTGTGGCTTCAAATACCGCACTTAGAAGCTTGATGGAAGAAAAATGCAGTGAAGAAGGATTGAAGCTTCACTTCCCTTCACCGATATTTTGTACAGATAATGCAGCAATGATAGGTGTAGCCGCATACTTTGAGTATTTAAATGAAAACTTTAAAGATTTGACACTTAATGCGGTGCCGAATCTGGAATTGTGATTTTAAAAAGTATTTATTGATATTGGAATATGATTATGAGAAGTACGGCGATAATACTTGCCGCAGGCAGCGGCAAGAGATTTAGTTCCAAGAAAAAGAAACAGTTTGTAGAGCTTTTTGATAAGCCGTTATTATACTATTCACTAAAAGCATTCAGTGAAAGTAATGCGGATGATATAATTGTAGTCACTTCAAAAGATGATATCGATTTCGTAAGAGAAGATGTCATAAAAAAATATGGATTTTCTAAAGTAACAAGTATTGTAGCCGGTGGTGATGAAAGATATGATTCCGTATACAACGGTTTAAAAGAAGCCATAGGCGATATCTGTCTGATACATGACTCTGCCAGAGCCATGATAAGTGTGGAGCTTATAAACAGATGTATAGAAGAGACCTTTAAATATGGGGCTGTTGTACCTGTGGTAGCTCCAAAGGACACTATAAGATTCAGAGACGGAGGATTTGGTGGTGAGACAATTGATCGAAATACACTTTGTATCATCCAGACTCCACAGTGCTTTGATGTAGCTTTGATAAAGTCTGCCTTTGAAAAGCTGTATAAAACAGATTATAAAAATCTAGGCATCACAGATGATGCGATGGTGGTTGAGAAATTTACCGATGCCAAGGTAAGACTGATAGAGGGTGATTATAAAAATATAAAGGTAACCACACCTGAGGATATAGTGATAGCTAAGGCGTTTTTAAATGCCGGGAACTTTTTATAGTGATGGATTAAAAGCCGATGCAGCCTGTGGTTGCGTCGGCTTTTTTGGTATTATATCAAGTGTCGGAGGGGTTCAACTTAACAGTTGATTTGAGGAAAATATGAAAGTTAATATGAATATTATTGTCGGCGGAACGGATGATATATTGGATAATATACTATCTGCCGCAAGAACGGTAAGAAAAGAAATGAAAAAAACTTTTGATAGCATTGAGATAGAGGCATTGCAGAAGATGGATATTTGCGTTTGTCTTAGCGGAAATGTATCAAAGTATTATCCGAAATCAGGAATTTATCAGGCAAGATATTATTCTAAAGCTAAGAAGTTTATGGTATATGTTCATTTTAGCTTAAATGAGTGGGATTCAAAAAAGATAGAAAGTGTAAGTAAGTTTCTTAAAATGTATAAGGACTATCTTTTAGAGCTTTCGGATATCATTAAGATGAAAACGATGAAGTATAAGTCCAATTTTGATAGCAGGTGTTATGAAGATGGGATTAAAAGGGTGTTTGAGAATTTGTAGATGATTTTAGATTTGAATTTGGTGAAGGAAGATATGATTGGCAAAATTGTAAAAGTTAAAGTTGATCGTAAGCTTGGGAGTGCTCATCCTGATTATCCTGAACATATTTATCCAATCAATTATGGTTATATTGAGGGAATAATCGCTCCTGATGGGGAAGAACAAGACGTATATATACTTGGGGTTGATAAAGCAGTAGATGAATATGAAGGAGAATTAATTGCTGTTATCAAAAGGGACGATGATGCAGAAGAAAAATGGGTTATTGCTCCAATAGGAATAAAGTTTACAGTAGAAGAAATTGAACAAGCTGTTAGATTTCAAGAGAAATATTTCAAGTCTCATATTGAAATGTTATGATCAAATCTGAATTTGTTGAACGTGGCAAACTATAAGTTTCCATGAGACAAAACCTATAAAACTTGTACGTATGTTGTAGGGTAGGAAATGAAATCTTCCTCTATACTAAAATAAACCGAAAAAAGGGGGATTTGAAATGAATATTATCAAGTCGTTTAACAATACGATTGATTATCTTGAAACAGTTCTTGATGATGAAATTGATGAAAAGAAAGTAACTCAGTTATCCGGATATTCGTATTCAATGTTCAGTCGATTGTTTTCTATTCTGACCGAAACAACGCTCTCAGAATATTTAAGAAGCAGAAGATTGACGGAAGCAGCCGTTATATTAAGAAATACGGATGAAAAAATTATTGATGTTGCTTTCAAATTCGGATATGAGTCATCAGATTCATTTGGAACAGCATTTAAGAATTTTCATGGATTTACTCCCTCTGAGGTAAGAAATGGGAAACCGTTCAAATTAGTATCACGAGTGCAATTAACACTCAGTGTAAGAGGAGGAAGAACTATGAATATTACAATTCAAAAGAAAAAAGCATTTGCAGTTGCAGGTGTAAATGAACAAAACATCAATTCATCATTATGTCCGAGTGTATGGAATAAGCTATATAAAAAATATAGCTATGATGAACTTGCAAGTTTGGGAAGCGGTCAAAGTATGGGCGTTTGTCATGATGTAGAAAATCCAAGCAAAATAAACTACATGGCAGGCTATATTGTTAATGATGTAGACAAAGCCATAAGCATGGGTTTAGATGTTTTGGAAGTGGAAGAAGCAGAGTATGCCGTTGTAGAGTTAATAGGAAGTGTTCCGGATTGTATTCATAACGGATGGAAATATGCGATTGAAGTATTTTTCCCTGAGCATGGTTATGTACATTCAGGTAAACCTGACTTTGAATATTATTACGAAGGTGATATGGATAGTAAAGACTATAAAATGGAACTTTGGATTCCTATAACTAAAGCCTAAAAAAACGGTATGTCTAAGTAATCGAATAGCGTAAAAACTAAGCACATAACTTTAAGATTATAAAATCTTTCAGCTATGTGCTTTTTCTGTATTCGGTAATTTTTTTGGAAAAGTTGTAGTAAAGCTTGAAGAATTTGCAAGTACGATAGTAGCGGAGCAGATACAGAAGAGTTTTTCTACAGGCCGGGACTAAAATATGGACTGAATATGAAAAGTACAGTAAAATCTATATTAGAAATGTTTTCTGGAAATATTACGGGAGAGGAACTAAAGGATGAAGATAGATATAGTTAAAACGAGAGAGTACTACAATTCATTGTCCTCAGGATTGCTATGTGACTGTGATTACTGTAAGCTTTACTATGCTAAGTCAAGAAAAGAATTTTCGGAATTGGCATTATGGCTGGATAAATATGGTGTCGATATCGAAAAACCCCTTGAGGTTATTAGCCTTGAACCGGATGAAAGTGGGATGCTTGATTATATCGGAGTACAGTATATTGTTTTTGGTACTTTTTCAAATGATAATTCATATTATGTTGGAGATTTTAACATAAAGATTGCAGATTCACATCCCAATACCGGAATTAGTGATGAACACTTTGTTTTGGAAGTAATCCCTATGAATTCTATGAAATTATCTATTAAGGGATAATTCGGGTTTGTAGAAATAAAGTATGTGAATTTACGGAGGTAAAGAAAATGGAAAAAATAAGAGAAATGTCTCTTTACTTAATAGTGATAATGCTAGCTTTTTATGTGTTACCTGTTTTAATTAATGATACAGGAACCGGTATATTCTTCTTACTAATTTTAATTCCGATTATCTGTTTTTTAACTTCCCTAATTTATGGGATTAGACATTCTTTTAACTTGATATTTTTATTGCTAATTATGATACTCTTTGTTCCGACTATATTTATATTTTATAATGAAAGTGCAGCTGTTTATGTATTGATATACGGTATAATTGCAACAACAGGAAATCTTTTGGGAAGCTTAATTAAAAAAATGAGTAATTAAGAAATCAAAAGGTTATGCTTGATTTTGATCTTGCTGAAATTTATGGGTATTCTACCAAAAGATTTAATGAACAAGTTAAAAGAAATAACGAAAAATTTGATGATGATTTTATGTTTCAATTGACTGAAGAGGAAATATCTGAAATTTCAAGGTCGCAAAATGCGACCTTGAACAAAGGAACAGGTAGAGGAAGCAAGATAAAGTATAAACCTTATGTCTTTACGGAACAGGGTATCTATATGCTTATGACGATATTAAGAGGAGAACTTGCTGTTAAGCAAAGCAAGGCTTTAATACGAATGTTTAAGCAGATGAAAGACTTTATTATTGAGAATCAAGACTTTATTGGTTCAAAAGAATTGTTGCAAATTGCAGTACAGACAAACCAAAATACAAAAGATATTGCAGAAATAAAATCTCAAATGGCTACTAAAGAAGATTTGAAAAAAGTGATGGAAAATTTCATAGATCCGGACACCTACTTTGTGGAGCATTATCGAAGGATGCAGGAAATAAAATCTCAAGTATTAACAAGATAGAAGAATCAGCAAAGGATTTATATGATACAATGTTTGGTGGAATGTTAAACAATAAAGATTTGAAAAGTTAGTATGTAAATAATAAATTAGACAGTTATATGAGCCTTAGCAGGGTGCAAGAAGTATAAAATTGGTGAAGGACTTATACAGTATGGAATTGAAATTGGAAAATACAGAATCGGAAAGAACACATGAACTGGCAAATCTAATTAGAGCTTATAACAGAGCCAATAGAGAACAGTCTAAAAATGAACCTCTTAATATTTATTTGGAAGATGAAAAAGGAAATTTGGTTGCAGGAATGGTAGCGGAAACTTTTGGAAATTGGCTTGAGATTGAATATCTGTATGTCAGTGATGATTTACGTGGACAAGGAATAGGCTCAAAGATCTTAGAAATGGCTGAAAATGAGTCAAGAAATAGAGGCTGTAAGTATTCATTTGTGGATACTTTTAATTTTCAAGCACCGAAATTTTATGAAAAACATGGTTATAAAGAGGTGTTTGCATTGAAAAACTATCCTTATACAGGTGAGAGGTACTATTATACAAAAGAGTTGTGATTTGAAATGCAGTTTGGAAGTGGATTGTTTACTATGATAAACAGTATAGCTAAATCATGGTTTACCAAGGTTAGTGAATTTTTAGTTGTTATGGAGGTAAGTAAAATAATGAAAACATATCAGGATATAAACAAAGAAACTATTGACAGATGGGTTGAGGAAGGTTGGGAATGGGGGAAACCAACTTCACATGATGCATATATCAGTGCGAAAAATGGAGAATGGAAAGTTTTTCTTACTCCTACATTTCCGGTTCCACATGAGTGGCTGGGAGATTTAAAAGGAAAGAAAATCTTAGGTTTAGCATCAGGTGGAGGTCAGCAAATGCCTATATTTAATGCTTTGGGGGCAGAATGTACTGTGCTTGATTATTCTTCAAAGCAAATAGAAAACGAATTTTTAGTTGCTGAAAGAGAGGGCTATAATATTAAAGCAATTGAAGGTGATATGACAAAAATTTTGCCTTTTGAAAATGAAACTTTTGATATAGTGTTTCATCCTGTTTCAAACTGTTATGTTGAAGATGTGCAACATGTTTTTAACGAAGCATATAGAGTTCTGAAAAAGGGTGGAATTCTTCTTGCAGGTTTAAATAATGAGATAAACTACATTGTGGATGACGAAGAAAAAGAAATTGTTTGGAAAATGCCTTTTAATCCATTAAAAGATGAAGCGGCTAAAGAATATATGATTAAAGGAAATTCAGGAATGCAGTTCTCTCACAATATAACTGAGCAGATAGGTGGACAATTAAAGGCAGGGTTTACTCTGCTTGATATATATGAAGATACAAACGGTTCCGGTAGGTTGCATGAAATGAATATTAAAACATATATTGCAACTAAATCAGCTAAATTATCGAAATAGATAAATTTGAATTTTAGGAGATGTTGGTATGGATTTTAATAATTTGATTCCTGAATTATCAGTTTTTGATATTCTTCAAACTAAAAAATTTTACAAAGAATTAGGATTTAAAATAGAGTACGAACGACAGAAAGAGAAATTTATTTTTATGTCTTTTCAAGATAGTCAGTTTATGTTTGAACAAATTCATGATGAGGGGTGGAACACAGGAGAATTGACTTATCCTTTAGGAAGAGGAATAAATTTTTCAATAGCAGTTGATGATATTGAAAAACTATATACATTAGTTAAAAACAAAAAATTAGAGATTTACAAAAAACTGACTAAAAGTGTATATTTGGTTAACGGAATGGAAGAAATACAGATGGAGTTCTTGATCCAAGATCCAAATGGATATTTATTGAGATTTACAAACTGATAACTTCCAATTTTAGGGGGTGTTTTTGTGTCAACAATTAAAATTGAAAACCTTAGTTTCTCATATTATGGATATGAAAAACCTATATTTGAAAATGTATCATTTTCATTTGATACGAACTGGAAAACAGGGTTAATAGGAAGAAATGGAATTGGAAAATCAACACTATTTAAGCTACTTCTAAACCAAGAAGTTTATCAAGGTAAAATCAGCAAAAGCGTTGATTTTATTAAATTCCCACCCAATTTAAGTGATACTTCAAAATTCGGTATTAAGTTATATAAAGAACTAATATCAGATGAGGAAGAATGGAAATTATTTAGAGAACTTAATTTGCTAAATGTAGATGAGAGTCTTGTTTACAGAAAGTTTGAAACGCTTTCTAAAGGAGAACAAACAAAAATCCTTTTAGCTATTTTGTTTACAAGAGAAGATGGTTTTTTACTTATAGATGAACCAACAAACCATTTAGATATGGACGGAAGAAAAATTGTCAGTGAATATCTGAAAAGTAAAAAAGGTTTTTTGCTCATATCTCATGATAGAGATTTTTTAGATGGCTGTATCAATCATGTTATTTCTATTAACAGGAATTCTATTGATGTCCAATCGGGAAATTTTACATCGTGGTATGAAAATAAATTGAGGAAAGACCAATTTGAAATCAGTGAAAACGAGAAATTAAGAAAAGGTATTAAACGATTAAAAGAAGCTGCAAGACAAAGTCAAATTTGGTCTGATAAAGTTGAAAATACTAAAAACGGTGTGAAAGTATCAGGCGTAAAGCCGGACAAGGGACATATAGGTCATCAATCAGCTAAGATGATGAAAAAATCTAAGAATTTAGAGAATAGACAAAATAAGGCAATAGAAGAAAAACAAAATTTACTAAAAGATATTGAAACAAAGGAAAGACTATTATTGCATCCGTTAGATCACCACAAAAATCCTCTAATATCAGTTTGCGATTTATCATCATATTATGGAGAAAGGCAGATATTAAGTAATGTAAGTTTTGAGATAAAGCAAGGTGATATAGTGGCTATATATGGGGGTAATGGTAGCGGAAAATCAACTTTGATTAAAATTTTATTAAGGTTACATCATGAGTATTCAGGTGATGTAAAATTAGCAAGTGATTTAAAAATATCATATATTCCTCAGGATACATCAAATTTAACGGGTAGTCTAAATAAGTATATTCATGAGCAAGGTGTTGATGAAACATTGTGCAAAACAATTCTTAGAAAATTAGATTTTGCAAGAGAATTATTTGAAATGGATATGAAGAACTATAGCGATGGACAAAAAAAGAAAGTTTTAATTGCTGTAAGTTTATCAAAGCCGGCTCATATATTTGTTTGGGATGAACCGTTAAATTATATAGATGTAATATCAAGAATACAGATTGAGGAAATTATAAAAGAAGCAAATCCTACACTCATATTTGTGGAACACGATAAGAGGTTTGTAGAAGATATAGCTAATAAAATAATACGATTATAAACTAAATTACAACTTCCGGTTTACTGGTCTTGGTAAATTTGAAGTTAAGGGGGATATTATATGTTTTAACCAGTTTGATTTTGGGTTTAGGTAGTTGGATAATTCCATTTATTAAACATGGAAACGAAGATGGAAAAATAATTCTAAGTTTTAAAATATGCTTATTGTCAATATTTGTTCAAATACTAATGATGAAAAATTATGGTGATGAATGGACTTTAATAGTAAACGCATTAGGAGCCTTAAAAACTGTCATTCCGGTTTTAATTATAGGAACAGTAGTAGTAAATTTACTAGGAAATAGAAAATCCACGGTATTATAGATTAACAATCCCAGTTTGCTAAGCTCGGTAATTAGAATTTAAAAAATTGAAGTACAAAATAGTGAAGGACTTATACAGTATGGAATTGAAATTGGAAAATACAGAATCGGAAAGAACACATGAACTGGCAAATCTAATTAGAGCTTATAACAGAGCCAAAAGAGAACAGTCTAAAAGTGAACCTCTTAATATTTACTTGGAAGATGAAAAAGGAAATTTGGTTGCAGGAATGGTAGCGGAGACTTTTGGGAATTGGCTTGAGATTGAATATCTGTATGTCAGTGATAGTTTACGTGATCAAGGACTAGGCTAAAGGATCTTAGAAATGGCGGAAAATGAGTCAAGAAATAGAGGTTGTAAGTATTCATTTGTGGATACTTTTAATTTTCAAGCACCGAAATTTTATAAAAAACATGGTTATAAAGAGGTGTTTGCATTGAAAAATTACCCTTATACAGGTGAGAGATACTATTATACAAAAGAGTTATGATTTGAAATTTAGTTTTGAATTGGATTATTTACTATGATAAATATTATAGATAAATCAGTATTTATAGAGGAGGGATGATGAAAGATATTAGACCGGATTTTAAAGATATAAAATCATTTGAAGAATTTAACAGATATTATTGGTATCGAGAAGAACTTTCACAAATTTGTAAATCTCTTGGGCTGGAATATAGATGCACAAAGCAAGAACTGAACTTAATTATAGAACAATTATTTAAGGGAAATAGAGTGGAAAAATCTGTAAGGAAAGTAAACAAAAATCAAACTGAATCGATAAATTTAAATACGCCATTGCTTGAATGTGGATTTTCCTTTAACCAAAAATTTAGAGATTATTTTTCTGCTGTAACAGGTGTTAATCTATTTAAATTTAATGCTGATATGGCAACAGCTTGGAGGAAAGTAAAAGCCGAAAATGATTTAAGCTTTACGATACAAGATATGCTGAAAGTATATTATGGTGAATCAGATTACGCTAAGTATGATAATTCAGCTTGTCAATGGAATCAGTTCCTAAAAGATTTTTGTTTAGATGAATGTAGCAATAATTATTCTGATAAGTTAAAAGCTGCAGCTACCCTTTGGAAAGAAGTTAGAGACTCAAAAAATGAAAAAGTTTATTCAAGGGAACTTTTAAAAAAATATGAAGACAAAATAGAGGAGTACTTAAAGTAAATAAATCTGATTTTAAGAGTTTGAAAGGGGGTATACAGACATTGATGAATTTTATGAAGAGAAATAAATTTTATTTACTGCTTATTATGATGGCTTGCATATGCTGGGGTTGCAAGAGTAAAAATATGAATACCGTCACAAATGAGGAAGCAGAAAGCACAATTGTTGAAAATAGTAATTATACAAAAACAAATGATAATGAGAGCAAGGAAGAAAACACTGAGGAAAGTGTTGTACAGCTTTCAGATTTTATAAATCCTGAGGGAAATACACTTTTTACCCGTTTTATTACTCCAAAGGGATATAAAAGAGTGGAAGCGGATGAAGGAAGCTTTGCAGATTTTATAGGGAATTATCCGCTTGAGCCTGACGGTACTCCTGTGTATTACTTTGATAAGAGGGAAAAGGGCGGAGAAGGTCATGCTGCAGTATTTTCTATGGAAGTGGCGGAAGAAGACTTACAGCAGTGTGCAGACAGTATTATGAGAATATATGCTGAATATCTGTATAAGAGCGGTAGACATGATAAGATCAACTTTCATTTTGTAGACGGATTTGTATGCGATTATAATCACTGGAAACAGGGGTATAGAGTGAAGTTTGCGAATGACAAGCCTTACTGGGAGCAGGTTGCCTCATCTGATGACAGTGAGGAAACTTTCAAAAAATATTTGCGCATTGTTTTTTCGTATTCGTCCACTCTGTCTATGGAAAATGAATCAAGACCTGTAGATATATCAGAGCTTAAAGTAGGAGATATTTTTATAAAGGGTGGAAGCCCGGGACATGTGGTGATGGTAGCAGATATCTGTGAAAATGAAGCCGGAGAAAAGGCATTTTTGCTTGCACAGGGCTTTATGCCGGCACAAAGCTTTCATATAATCAAAAATCCTGCTCACAGTGAAGATCCGTGGTATTATGAAAGTGAAGTAACTTATCCCTTTATAACACAGAGCTATACATTCGATGAAGGTAGCTTAAGGAGATTAAACTATTTGGATTAGTTCTAAATGTTAAAATACCATATTTACATAACTATATGAAAATGGTATACTATAACTGCAACAAAATAAATTTGCCCTGATGGGTATATACATATACACTTATTAAGAGTGACGGAGAGTTAAGGATCTGTGATGTCACGGCAACCCCTTTTAGGAAGGTGCCAACCTGAGCGAGAAATCGAGCAATGAGTGGAAGCCTTAGTCCACCATTTGGTGGGCTTTTTTATATATAAGTGTAAAGATAGGAGAAAAATGGAAGAGAGAAGACTTTTTACTTCAGAGTCAGTTACTGAAGGACATCCTGATAAGATGTGCGATCAGATTTCAGATGCAATATTGGATGCATATTTAAGTGCAGACCCGGATTCAAGAGTGGCTTGTGAGACTGCTACGACTACAGGTATGGTACTTGTAATGGGAGAGATTTCATCAAAGGCAACTGTTGATATTCAAAAGATAGTTAGAGAAACTGTAAGAGAAATAGGTTATGACAGAGCAAAGTACGGCTTTGACTGTGATACCTGCAGTGTACTTGTAGCGCTTGATGAGCAGTCAAGTGATATAGCAATGGGTGTAGATAAGGCGCTTGAGGCAAGAGAGCATACCGATTTAGAGGATGAGGACAATGGTGCGGGTGACCAGGGACTTATGTTCGGATATGCTACAGATGAGACAAAGGAGTTTATGCCATACCCTATATATCTTGCACATAATCTTGCAAAGAGACTTACACAGGTAAGAAAAGACGGTACACTTAAGTATCTTAGACCGGACGGTAAGACACAGGTTACAGTAGAGTACGATGAAGAAGGTAAGCCTGTAAGAATAGATACAGTTGTACTTTCTACACAGCATGACGAGGATGTGGAGCAGGAGCAGATTCATACAGATATAAAGAAATATGTATTTGATGAAATAATTCCACAGGATATGGTCGATGAGAATACAAAATACTTTATAAATCCTACAGGTAGATTTGTTATAGGTGGACCACATGGAGACTCGGGACTTACAGGAAGAAAGATAATAGTAGATACTTACGGCGGCTATGCAAGACATGGCGGCGGTGCTTTCTCAGGTAAGGACAGTACAAAGGTTGACAGATCGGCAGCTTACGCGGCAAGATATGTAGCAAAGAATATAGTAGCTGCAGGACTTGCAAAAAAATGTGAGATTCAGCTATCTTATGCTATCGGTGTGGCTCATCCTACATCTATTTCCGTAGATACTTTCGGAACAGGAAAGATAAGTGACAGTGCAATAGTAGAGCTTATCAGAAAGCATTTTGATTTAAGACCTACCGCAATCATAAAGATGCTTGATCTTAGAAAACCTATTTTCAAGCAGACTGCGGCATACGGACATTTTGGAAGAGATGATTTAAGTCTTCCATGGGAAAGACTTGATAAGGTAGAAGAACTTAAGAAGGCTATCTGATGAAAATCGGCTCCGGTTTATTTTCGATATTTTGCCTTATAATAATCATACCGTCTATACTTCTCATATACAGTATGAATTATGATACCACGGGTAATATAGGTATCTGGCTTACCATTCTTGTAACCATAATAGATATTGTGGCGGTTGTTATGTGGATCTGGATCTATAAAAGGATTCTCGTTCCTTTGGATAAATTGCAAACAGCTACAAAGAAGATAGCAGATGGAGATCTGGATTATCAATTAGATGAAAGAGATTTTTCTGAGATTCCTTTTTTATTCAAGGATTTCGAGAGAATGAGAATCAAGTTAAAGGAAGATGAAGAAGAGAAAAAACTTTCAGAAGATGCGGCCAGAGAGTTGGTAAGTAATATTTCTCATGATTTAAAGACACCGCTTACTGCAATAAGAGGATATGTGGAGGGAATACTTGACGGTGTTGCCTCCTCACCTCAAAAGACTAGAGATTACCTGAATACAATATATAATAAGACAAATGATATGACTTCATTGATTGATGAATTGCTGTATTATTCGCAGGTTTCAGAAAAACACATGTCATATAAATATGAAAAGATTTATGTAAAAGATTTTTTTGATGAATATGTGAAGGATCTTTATTTGGAGCTTGATACAATAAAAATAAAATTTATATATATAGTAAATGTAGGCAGAAGTACTGTTATAGATATGGATAAAGAACAGATAAAGAGAGCCTTAAACAATATTGTTTCAAATGCTGTGAAATATATGGACAAGGAAGAACCTGAAATTCATCTTAAGGTCACGGAAATGTCGGATGCAATAAACATACAAATCTCGGATAATGGTAGAGGGATAGATGAAAAAGATTTGCCGCATATATTTGAGAGATTTTATAGAAGTGATGTGTCGAGAAATACTAAACTTGGAGGTAGCGGTATAGGACTTTCTATTGTAAAAAAAGTAATAGAAAATCATGAGGGAAGTGTTGTAGCTATGTCTAAACCCGGTGTAGGAACAGAGGTTGACATAGAGTTAAAGAAGTAGGAGATATAAAATGGGCAAAGTTCTTATAATAGAGGATGAAGTAAGTATAGCTGAGCTGGAAAGGGATTATTTGGAAATATCCGGCTTTGAGGTCGATATTTCAACTGACGGTAAAGAAGGACTTGGAAGAGCGTTAAATGAAGACTATGAGTTGGTATTATTGGATTTGATGCTGCCCGGAGTTGACGGATATGAGATATGTAAGCAGATAAGAGCTGTAAAAGAGATACCTATTATCATGGTCAGTGCAAAAAAGAATGATATTGACAAGATAAGAGGACTTGGACTGGGAGCGGATGATTATATGACCAAGCCTTTTTCCCCCAGTGAACTTGTGGCAAGAGTAAAGGCACATATTAACAGATATGACAGGTTGGCAGGTGTTCTAACAGCAAATAAGGACATTGTAGAAATCAGAGATTTAAAAATCGATGCAGGTTCCAGAAGAGTTTGGGGCTATGGAGAAGAGAAAACACTGACTGCAAAGGAGTTTGATATACTCTACTTCCTTGCAAAACATCCGAACAAGGTATACTCAAAAGAAGATCTCTTTAAAGAAGTATGGGGGCTTGAGTCAATGGGTGATATTTCAACAGTTACCGTACATATCAAAAATATCAGAGAAAAAATAGAGCAGGACAGTTCAAAACCCCAATTTATAGAAACTATTTGGGGTGTTGGATACAGATTTAGAGGATAAAGATAAGGGTCGACAAAGGTCGGCCCTATATTTATACAATAAAATATTCAATAATAAGTACAAGACTGCAACATAGAAGTGCAACCTTAAAAAGATTTGCTCCAAACCACGCTGCGATAATTCCTACAATAAAGCTTATAAGTGCTGCTGATTTTGACATTGTAGCATTTAATATTGCGGGAAAAGTCATTACCGAAAGAGTTACATACGGCACATAGTATAAAAAAGATCTGATAAAGGTGTTTTTAATCTTTTTTCTTATAATTGTAAGAGGAAGAACCCTTATCATATAGGTAACTGCAAACATTATAAAAATATAGATCCATTTATTCATCGGCTACTCCGTTCTTTAAAGGAAAGAATATTGCTCCGAGAGCAGATATTATCACAGTCAAAAGTATTGTTTTTATTCCCTCAGATATATGGAAAAAATCAAAGGAGAATATATAGCTGAGTGAAAAGCTGATGATAACCAAAGTAAGTATTATCTTATCAGACTTTGCTGCAGGAACTATTATGGCAATAAACATTCCGTAAAGCGCCACGCTGAAAGCTGAAATCAACCTTACAGGCAATATATTTCCCGCTATTGCACCGAAGAATGTACCGAATGACCATGCAGGCGAGGCGACAAGCATTACACCGAAAGTGTAGTACGGATTTATATCTCCGGGCCTTGCAATGGATACGGCAAAGACCTCATCTGTCAGCATATGTGCGATTATAAATATATGGTGAAGAGGTGTATCCTTTCTTATTCTCTGGCTCATGGCAATACTCATTAAAAGATATCTGGCGTTTGCTATGAGAGTAATAACGGCGATTTCAATATACGTTGAAGATACGGCAATCATTGAAAAGCCGGCATATTCTCCTGCTGAGGCATTGTTTAGAAAACTTGCTATTAGTCCTTGAAAAGGAGACAGCCCTGATTTTGTAGCCATTATTCCAAGAGAAAATGATACGGCAAAGTATCCGAGAGCAATCGGAATACCGTCTCTTAGACCTAGAAAGAAAATATCTTTATTTTTGCTGAATTTATACTCCATAAAAAACCTTCTAAAAAATGATGTATCTATTGTACTACAAAAATCATATTGTGGAGTAAAAATTTACACTGATTTTATTATAATCGATTTGGCAAAATAAAAGCTTGCATTGTCTTTATTATAAAAAAATGTTATGATTAAATATCTTAGATGTGTTATGGACCTCAATAGCATATTTGGGAGATATTAAAAATATCTATAAAACTACGAAAAGTATTTACTCTTTCATAGTTAAGTGGCAGGACCACAGTATAAAGTCTTTTGACGATAAAATGATTGGAGGGTTATATGAACAAAGGTCAAATCAATACAAATCTTGGTCAGATAAGCATAAATCCGGATGTTATAGCATTCTATGTAGGAATACAGGCGGTTGAATGCTTCGGTATAGTTGGTATGGCGGCAGTTTCTGTAACAGACGGTATATCAAGGCTTTTGAAGAGAGAAAATCTCACAAAGGGCATCAGTGTAAAAATAGAGGATAATAAGTTGATTTTGGATTTCCATATCATAGTTGCGTATGGACTTAGCATAAGTGCTATAACTCAAAATCTAATAGAGACTATCCAGTATAAGGCGGAGAAGTTTACCGGAATGGAAGTAAAGAAAATAAATATATTCGTAGAAGGTGTACGAATAATAGACTAAGGAGGATTTTTTGTGAGTCTAGAGCAGATTGATGCACAATCACTAAAGAGTGCTTTTATAACAGGAGCAAAAAGCTTAGAAGCAAAAAAAGAATGGATAAATGAACTGAATGTGTTCCCGGTTCCTGACGGAGATACCGGTACAAATATGACAATGACAATAATGTCGGCGGCAAAGACATTGGCGGCTGAAGAAGGCGATGACATTGCATCTATGTGTAAGGCAATAGCACAGGGATCATTACGTGGTGCCAGAGGAAACTCAGGTGTTATACTTTCACAGCTTTTTAGAGGTGCAGCCAAGATATTAAAGGAATCACCTGTTGTAGATGTGTTTGAAATTGCACTTGCATTTGATAAGGCAAGTGAGACTGCATATAAGGCGGTAATGAAGCCGAAAGAGGGTACAATACTTACAGTTGCAAGAGCAATGGGTGAAAAGGCCCTTGAAATACATGATGAATATGATGATATTATCGCATTTTTGGAAGCTGTATTGGCCTATGGTGATGAGACTTTAAAGAAAACACCTGAGATGTTGCCTGTACTGAAGAAAGCCGGAGTGGTAGACTCAGGCGGTCAGGGACTTATGGTTATACTTCACGGTATACTTGAAGGCCTTAAGGGAAATGTGATAGAGCTTGGCGATGTGGTACTTTCGACAAAGTCTGAGAGCAGTGCAAACGGTGCCGCAAGAGAGGATATCGATACTTCGGATATCAAGTTCGGATACTGTACAGAGTTTATTGTAAATTTAAATAAGGAATTTACAGATAAGGATGAGGAGGAGTTTAAAGAATTCCTTACTTCAATCGGTGATTCACTTGTATGTGTAGCTGATGATGAAGTGGTTAAGATTCATGTGCATACAAACGATCCGGGATTGGCTATTCAAAGAGGATTGACCTTTGGTGAGCTTACCAATCTTAAGATTGATAATATGCGTGAAGAGCATAGAGAGAGAGTTATCAAAGGAGTTGATCAAATCCTTGAATCTCAAAAGCAGAAAAAGAAAATGGGAGTTATAAGCGTCAGTGCAGGTAGCGGTCTTACATCAATATTTAAAGAAATAGGAGTTGATGTGGTTGTTGAAGGCGGACAGACAATGAATCCGAGTACAGAGGATATCCTGAATGCCGTAGAGCATTTGAACGCCGAAACTATATATATATTACCTAATAATAAAAATATTATTTTGGCGGCTGAGCAGGCGGCTAAGATAGTGGAAGATAAGAAGGTTGTAGTAATACCTACCAAGACTATTCCTCAGGGAATCACAGCGATGATAAGTCTTTCAGAGGACAGAAACGCTGAGGAAAATCTTGAAAATGCTACTGAAGAGATTTCAAATGTGAAGTCTGCACAGATTACCTATGCGGTAAGGAATACCACTATAGACGATGTTGAAATACATGAAAATGATGTTATGGCATTGGGAGACAGTGGAATAATAGGTGTAGATAAGAGCATTGATTCAGCTGTAGACAAGGCACTTGCCAATATGATTGATGATTCAAGTGAATTGGTATGCCTTTACTATGGCGAGGAAGTAAGTGAAGAGGATGCTACCAAGTTATGCGATGAATTGGTTGGCAAATATGAGAATGTAGAGTTTGAATTACATTTTGGAGGACAGCCTGTTTACTACTATTTCATATCTGTAGAATAAGATTTTTAATAACTAGGTCTGTCAAATATCTGATTTGGCGACCTAGTTAAAACTTTGTAGGGAGGTAGGCTTGATAGATATATCTGTAAAAAATATAAAGGGCGTAGGAGCAAAAACAGCAGAATATTTGGAAAAGCTTGATATAAAGACTGTCAAAGATCTTTTGAAACATTATCCGATAAGATATTTGGAATACAAAGCTCCTACAAAAATTTCAGAAGCAAACAAGGATGAGGAAGTAGTTATAAAGGCTACAATCACTAAAAGTATATCGCTTACCGGTCCAAACAGAAAAATAGCTGTAACGAAAGTTACAGACTTTATTGATGTATTAGATGTAATATGGTATAACTCCCCATACTTAAGGGCAACTCTAAAGCAGGGGGAGAGCTATATTTTTGTGGGGAAATTCTCAAAGAGAAGCAAGAATACGCTTGAACATCCTACTATTTATACCGTAGATGAATATGAAAAGAAGATAGGCAGTTTTAAGCCTATATATGCACTTACGGCAGGTATAAATAATAATGCAATGGAGAAGCTGATAAAATCGGCTTTTGAATATATAGATGACAAGGATTTTGAAGAATATTTACCTGAGAGCATACTTAAAGAGTTTTCCTTGGAAGACAGAAATAAAGCAATAAGAAATATTCATGATCCTATAAGTAAGTCAAGTCTTTTTGAATCTAAAAAAAGACTGGCTTTTGATGATTTCTTCAGATTCTTATATGGAATGAAACTTTTGAAAAATAAAAGGCTCAGAGTAAAATCAAAAAATATAGTATCAAAAGAAATCAAATATTTAGAAGAAATAAAGTCCACTCTGCCGTTTAAGCTCACCGATTCACAAAATAATGTGATAGATGAAATTTTAAACGATATGTCAAGCGGTGTGGTTACAAATAGATTGATACAGGGAGATGTAGGCTCGGGAAAGACCGTTGTGGCTTTGATATGCCTATATATTGCTGTAAAATCGGGTTTTCAAGGTGTTGTTATGGTGCCTACCGAAGTTTTGGCAAAACAGCATTTTAAATCCATGTCAGAGACCTTGGAGAAATTGGAAAATCCTCCTAAAATAGGGATTCTAACAGGTTCTATGACAAAGAAAGAACATTTGGCAGTCTATGAAAAAATAGAAGCCGGTGAGATAGATATTGTAGTAGGTACACATGCTCTGCTTGTAGAAGATGTAAAATTTAAAAATCTCGGACTTGTAGTAACAGATGAGCAGCATCGCTTCGGTGTAAGGCAGAGAACAACTCTTTCAGATAAGGGAGAGGATGTTCATGTACTTGTAATGTCGGCTACACCGATACCGAGGACACTTGCAATTATACTTTACGGTGATCTGGATATTTCCACTATAGAAACAAAACCTGTGGGCAGATTACCTATAAAGAACGCTGTTATTACGGAAAATGACAGGGAAAAAGCCTACAGGCATATATCACTTGAAATAGGTAAAGGCCATCAGGCATATATAATCTGTCCTATGGTTGAAGAGAGTGAGAACATCGAGGCGGAGAATGTAATAGAGTACAGTAAGAAAATAGCAGATAAATTTTCACAAAATTGTAAGATAGAAGTGTTACATGGGAGACTGCAACAGAAAGAAAAAGATGATATAATGTCTCGGTATGTAAATAAAGAGATAGATATTTTAGTTTCTACAACTGTAATCGAAGTTGGTGTGGATGTGCCTAATGCAACAGTTATTATGATTGAAAATGCTGAAAGGTTCGGACTTGCGACTCTTCATCAGCTTCGAGGCAGAGTCGGAAGAAGCGAATTACAATCTTATGCCATATTTGTCAGAACTTCAAATTCAAATATTGCAAAAAAGAGACTGGAAATCATTGGAAATTCTAATGACGGATTTTATATTGCATCAAGGGATCTTGTTTTAAGAGGCCCGGGAGAGCTTTTCGGTCTTGCACAAAGCGGAGAACTTGATTTTGGAATTGCGGATATATACAATGACAATGATATATTTGAGATGGCAAAAAAAGCTGTGGATATGGTGCAAAGCGAGAATATAGGGGAAGAAGAAAGTAAAAAGCTTGAAGAAAGAATAAATAACTACATGGATTTACATTATAAAAAGTTAGCACTTTAATAGGAGTAGTATGGCTGAGAATAAAAAAGAACCAAGAAAAAGAGGTAAAAAAGAGAAGAAGGGAAATAAGTTTGCACTCGGTGTGGCGGTGCTTGGAATTGTATTCATAGCGGGTTGCTATACTGTAAAAGCAAACACTTACAGAACAAAATTTTTCCCACATACAATAATAAACGGCATAGATGCTTCGGAAAAAACCGTTGATGAAGTCAGACAGGTGATGTCCAAGCAGATAGATAATTTTGAGAGTAAAATAAGATCAAGAGATAATAATGATGAGATAATAAAGGGAAGTGATGTAGGTCTTGCCTTTGTTGAGGACTCTTCACTTGAGGATTTATTACATCAGCAAAACAGTATGGCATGGATTGCAAATATGAGCGGTGAAAAGGACTTGAAAATCAAATCCTCATTTACGGTGGATGACAACAAGTTTGAGGATACCGTTTCAAAACTGAGAGCGTTTGACGAGTCCAAATTTGTTGCGCCTGTAGATGCTAAAATTTCCGATTTTGTTCAGGGTTCGGGATACTCCATCATACCTGAAGTCGAGGGAAATACACTTGATGTAAAGAAAGCAAAAGAGTATATAAAGAGTCAGCTCATCGTTTTAAACGATGATATAAATCTTGACTATGAAGAAAACGACTTGTATGAAAAGCCGGCAAAAAGATCGGACGATCCTACACTTAACCTTGCACTTACAAATCTGAACAAGTATATATCTGCCAGAATTTCATATGATAAGCTCAATGTTTTGAACGGCGATACTATACATAAATGGTTAACTGTGAACAGTGACGGATCTGTAAATATATCGGATGAGGGAGTTGCTTCATTTGTAAAGACAATTTCAAATGCTTATAACACTATAGGTAAGCCGAAAACATTGAAGACATCTTACGGTCCTACTGTAACAATATCAGGTGGATCATACGGATGGAAAGTTGATGCCGAAAAGGAAAAGGCAACTATAAAATCTCTTATCGAGGCAGGTGAGACCACAAAGAGAGAACCTGAGTTCTCAAGAAAAGCGGCTTCACACGGTGAGAATGACTACGGCAATTCATATGTTGAAGTAAACCTTACAACTCAGCATATGTTTGTAATAAAGAACGGTTCAAAGGTACTTGAGAGTGATTTTGTATCGGGCAATGTTGCAAAGAACTGGACTACACCTCCGGGTGCATTCCCGCTTACTTATAAGACCAGAAATGCGACTTTAAAGGGTGAAGGATATTCAACTCCGGTAGATTATTGGATGCCTTTTAACGGAGGTATCGGTTTTCATGATGCACCGTGGAGATCGGCTTTCGGAGGTCAAATATACAGGACTTCAGGTTCACACGGTTGTGTAAACCTTCCTCCTGCAATAGCAAAGCAATTATACGATTACGTTGACAGCGGTTTTCCTGTACTTTGCTATAATTTGGCACCGACTGTCGCCGCTCCTGCACCTACAGAATCCTCATCTTCAAGTGAGAGCAGTGCGACAGAGGCTACTGTAGAGCCTATAGGTGACACTACACAGGCAGGAGAAATCAAATCCGCTGTTGAAATAGGACAGTAATAAATGAGAGTAATTTCGGGAACTGCAAGAAGTCTTATTTTAAAAACGCCAAAGGGTACTTCCACAAGGCCTACTACCGATAAGATAAAAGAAACATTATTTAATATGATTTCAAATGAACTCTATAACGCCACCTTCCTTGATTTGTTTGCCGGAAGCGGCGGAATAGGTATTGAGGCCTTAAGCAGGGGCGCAAAAGAAGCATATTTTTGTGATATAGACAGAGAGGCTATAAGGTGCATAAGAGAAAACCTTGAGCACACAAAGCTGATAGATAAAGCTACCATTCTAAAGGGAAGCTTTGAGGCAAATTTAGAAAAGATAAAAACACATGGCAAAAGATTTGATATTGTTTTTATCGATCCGCCATATCAAAAGGGATTTGAAGATAAATGTTTCGATATTTTAATAAATTCCACATTGATTGATGAGCATACATTGGTTATAATTGAAGAAGAATTTAAGACTGATACCACACATTTATCAAAGGATTGGTATATAGATAAGGTCAAAGAGTATAAGTCTAATAAACATATTTTTATGCATAAGCGAGGGTGACTATGGCTAAAGCTATTTATCCGGGAAGTTTTGATCCTATTACTAACGGACATATCGATATTATTGAAAGAGCATCAAAGATGTTTGACAAGCTTATTGTAGGAGTACTTATCAATAACACCAAAGATCCTCTTTTCACACCTGCTGAAAGAGTGGACATGATAAAAAGTGTAGTGGGACATTTGCCTAATGTGGAAGTTTTAGAATTTGCAGGATTATTGGTGGATTTTGCACATGAGCAAAATTGTAATATATTGGTTAGAGGACTTAGAGTAATTACAGACTTTGAATATGAATTACAATTGGCTCAGACAAATAAAATAATTGCACCGAATCTGGAAACTGTTTTTCTTAGTTCAAGCTTGAAATACTCATATTTGAGTTCAAGTATTGTTAAGGAAATTGCGGTATATAATGGAGATATCAGTCATTTTGTAAGAGACCATATCAGAGAAATGGTAACGAAAAGACTGATTGAAAAAGGTTTGAGGAGAGATCATGAGTAGAATTGAACAGGTGATAACTGAGATAGAAGAATTTGTGGAGAGGTGTAAAACCGTTGCACTGTCCAATTCAATAATAAAGGTAAATAAAGAAGAATTTATAGCCTTATTGAACGAGTTGAGACAGGAGATACCTGAGGAGGTCACACAGTCACAAAAAGTTATCAGCAATAAGGACAGCATTTTAACAGATGCAAAAAACAGAGCTGAGAAGCTTATACTCGATGCAAATATTCAAAGCAATTCCATAAGGGATGAGGCAAAGAGAAAGGCTGATGCAATTGTTCTGAGCGCAAGAAAAGAGTCTGATGCAATAATGAACGAGGCAAACAAGTTAAAGTCACAACTTGTAAATGAAAATCAGATTATGCAGACTGCATATGCGGAATCCGATAAAATATTGGAATATGCAAGAATGGAAGCCAACAATATTGTATATGACGCAAGAAATGAGGCCAACAGTGTCAGACAGGCGGCTATATCTTATACCGATGAGTTGCTTCAAAGTCTTCAGGGAATAATCTCGGGGACAATGATTGAGAGTCAGAACAGATTCAATCAATATTTGAGTTCATTGCAATTTTATACAGGAGAGATCGATAAGAACAGACAGGAACTTGCAACCAGTATTGTTCCGGCAGATCAGAATACACAGGAATAATTATGGGGCTGTTGCTTGCAACAAGCCCTTTTTTGCGTAATAAGATTGATTTAGATTGAGGTATATATGATACAGGAAAAGGATTTACCGAAGTCCTATGTAGATGCCATGAAGGAGCTTTTAGAAGGAGATTATGATGCATATATCAAATCTCTGGATGAAAAGCCTTATGTAGGTATCAGAACAAATTTATTAAAGCTTACCAAGGAAAAACTTAAAGAGATTCTTGACAGAGATTTTAAAGAGATTCCGTGGGTCAAAGAGGGATTTTACTTTGAAGAAGAAAAGGGAGTACTGACAACACCTTCTTTAAGTAATATTGAAAAAATAAAGAGTATATCTAAAAATCCGTATTATTTTGCAGGGCTTTATTATATACAGGAGCCTTCAGCTATGACACCTGCAATGGTGGCAGGTATAAAACCGGGAGATAAGGTGCTTGATCTTTGTGCCGCTCCGGGAGGAAAATCGACACAGGCAGCATCATATCTTCAAGGTGAAGGTTTATTGGTATCAAATGATTTTTCGGCTTCCAGAGTAAAAGCGCTTCAAAAAAATATTGAGGTCAGCGGAATTGACAATGTTTTGATAACAAATGAGGATCCGAAGAATCTTTCTAAGGTGTATATTGAATATTTTGATAAGATAATAGTGGACGCACCATGTTCCGGTGAGGGTATGTTCAGGCGTGACAGTGCTGTTTTTAGGGCATATCTTGGAAGGGGTCCGGAGTTTTTCACAGGATTACAGGTCAGTATATTAAACGAGGCTGCGAAGATGTTAAAGCCCGGCGGAACCTTGGTATATTCCACATGTACATATTCTAAAGTGGAAGATGAGGGAAGCTTATCGGAGTTTTTAGAAAATCATCCTGACTTTAAAATAGATAAAATAAAGCCGGATTTCGGATTTGAAGAGTCTAAAATTTTGCCGGGAACAATAAGACTTTTCCCACACAAGATAAAGGGAGAAGGACATTTTGTAGCAAGGCTTAAAAAAGATGATAGAGCCGTTGAAAAAAATGAAAATAAAACAAAAGATAAAAAGAAAAGAAAATCACCGAAGCTTCCGGAAGAATTATTTGAGTTTCTTGGAAAAATAAAAAGAGACTGGGATTATGAGAGAATCTTTATAAATAAGGATTATGCATACTATCTTCCAAAGGATGCTTTGATAGATAAGAGTTTACACTATATAAGAACCGGCCTGCTGCTTGGTGAGATAAAAAAGAACAGATTTGAGCCTTTTCAGGCATTGGCAATGAATATAAAGTTTGATGAATGGGAAAATCCTTTAAACTTAAGCGCAACGGACGAAAGAGTAATAAAGTATTTAAAGGGTGAAACCATAGAAGCGGATGACGAATATATGGGAATCAGACTTGTATGTGTAGACGGATTTTCATTGGGATTTGTAAAGCAGAATAAAAAGAGCTGTAAAAATAAGTATTATCAAGGTTGGAGATGGATGTAATGATTGTCAGAGTTGATAAAATCCTTTCAGAACTTGGCTTTGGAAGTCGTCAGGAAATAAAAAAATATGTAAAAGCCGGTAAGATAAGGATAAATGACAATGTAGTAAAAAAGCCTGAGGAAAAACTGAACAGTGAAAAAGATAAATTATACTTTGAAGGCAAAGAGGTGGAAGTAGATGAGTTTGAAACATTTATCCTCTATAAGCCTGCAGGATATGTATGTGCTACTAAAGATAATGTACATAAAACCGTTATGGAGCTGATAGATTCAAAAAGAAAAAATATCGTACCTGTAGGAAGGCTTGATTTGGATACAGAGGGTATTTTAATACTTACAAATGACGGGAATTTAAATCACAGACTTGTATCACCTTCATCACATGTGGATAAGACTTATTATGCGATATTTGAAGGTAAACTAAATGAAAATGCCGTAGAGATGACAAAAAACGGGCTGGACATAGGAGAGGGTGAAGTATCCAAACCTGCAAAGCTTGAAATTATATCCTCTAATGAAATAATGCTTACAATACATGAGGGTAAATTTCATCAGGTAAAGAGAATGGTAAAAGCTTTAGGAGGAGAGGTGACTTATTTAAAAAGAGTTGCCTTCGGAGGACTCAGACTTGAAGATTTGAAACTGAAAAAAGGGGAAAGCAGGAAAATAACGGATATTGAGATGGAGATGCTGAAGAGATGAAAAATAATATTTTAGACGCATGGATCATGGTTGAACATCTCTCTGAGGGAGATATAAGTCTTAGGGATAAAAAGAATCTGAGACTTGACGATTTAACAGATAAAAAATACTTTGATTATTTTAATTCATTGATTGAAAAAGCGAATATCAGAAGATATAAGAATTCAGGTTTGGTATTTTATTTGGATATATTTGCCTTTAGCGAGGTGGTTGATTTTCTTAGGAAAACATATGGAATAGCAAAGCCTGAAGGCGATATAAATTACGGTGATAAATTCAGTATGGCACTGTATTTTGATAAAACTTTGCGTTATATTGACGAAAATTTATTTTTCAGCGCAAGCGCATATATGAGATATTATAAAAAAGTGCCTACAGAGTCGGAGTTTCATAAGTTTGAAGAGGATTTAAAAGATGAGCTGAAACAAAGATTTGAAAACTGTGAAGATGATCCCGAAAAATTTGATAAGACTGTTGAAACTGTTTTAAATAAATACGGAATAGATTTAAAGAATTGTCGTGTACAACTTTTAAATAATATTGAAACCGACGCCACAAATCTTCATTCATTTTTCGTGGACGATTTGACAAAGGCTAAGAGAATAGACAATAAAAATCTGAATGATTACCTGTATGGCAAAACAACCGGAAGAAAAAATTTGGACAGCAAAAAAGATTCTTCTTGGTTTAATAAGACAGAGTTTGAAAAGATTTTAAGTCCTGAAAATTATCCTCTTGGAAGGTTTCCAAGCAATACAAAATTTGCGCTTTCTTTTATGCAGCAGGTGGCTGTAAATCTTACTATAGGGTTTGATAATAATCAAATGAGAAGTGTAAACGGACCTCCGGGTACGGGTAAGACTACACTTTTAAAAGATATCTTTGCACAACTTATTGTAGATCAGGCTTTTAGTATATGCGGACTTTCTGAAAAATATATTAAGGGGAGTGAATTAACCAGATATTTTGATAAAGCTTCAATAGGTGAGCTTCCTGATAGTATTGCAAAAAACAATATAGTTGTTGCAAGCTCAAATAACGGTGCGGTGCAAAATATTGTAAATGAACTGCCTCTAAAAGAGGGTATTGATGAAAATATTTTACCTGGGCTTGAGGCTATAGACTATTTTAAAGAGATTGCAAACAAGAATGTAAAAGAAAATTGGGTTAAGGAAGACGGAAAGAGTAAAAAAGAACTGATACTTGAGGATACCGGTGAAGAAAAATTCTGGGGCTCTTTTTCCCTTGAGGGCGGTAAGTCCGACAATATGACCAATATACTTAACAGGATAGAATGTATAGTAAACTGTCTTGAAAATGAGTATGAGCCTGATGATGAAATTTATAATAAATTTAAAAATCAATATAAAAAAGTATTAAGTCTTAGAAATGATGCAAAAAGCTTACAGAATAAATTTGATGCTTATTATAATGCAAAGTCCGAGCTTAATAAAATTGAGAATACTTTATTAAATGAGGATGAAGAGAGAAGAAAAAAGATTGCCGTATTAAGGGAGCAAGCTGAAGAGTCTGTAAAGGAGAAAATTGTAAGTCTTAATGAGGCTTCAAGCTCACTTGATAATACTAAAAGAAAAAGAGAAGAACTTGCAGGAAGTATTGCAAATCAAAAAATGCTTTTTGAAGCAAAGCAGAGTCAAAAGCCCGGATTTTTCTCATCACTTTTTAATTCTGATAAAAATAAGAACTTTACAAATGAATTAAATGTTTTGCAAAATAAACTTCAGGCTTTATTTGATGAAGATGAGACCTACAGAAAGCTTGAAAATGAGCTTCAAAATAAAATAAATGAGCTGAAAAAATCTATAGATACTCAAAGGAATGTGGTAGATAATGAGAATACTCAGTATGAAGCGTGGAAGCAAAACTTAAATAACAGAAAAGAAAAATGCACTCAGATAATAAGTGAATTCGATGTTGATAATACAATTATATCTAGAGGACTTGACTTTGGTAGTGATTATGAAAAGCTTCAGCTCTCAAATCCATGGTTTGATGAAAACTACAGAGTGGAGCAGTCTAAGCTCTTTGTATTGGCTTTAGGTGTAAGAAAGCAGTTTTTATATGATAACAGAAAAAATATTAAAGCTGCTGTAAGCATATGGAGAAACCAAAGTAAATATATGGAAAATAAGAGATTGATTAACATCTCTTGGAATTGGATAAACCTTACTATTCCTGTTATCAGCTCTACCTTTGCCAGCTTTTCAAGGATGTTAAAAAATATTGATGAGAATATTCTGGGACATACATTTGTAGATGAAGCGGGACAGGCTCTACCTCAGGCTGCAATAGGTGCGATATTTAGAAGCAAGAGTATTATGGTAGTGGGAGATCCTTTCCAGATAAAGCCTGTGCTTACTTTGGATGGAGGTTTACTTGCACTGCTTTCAAAAAGCTATAATGTAAGTGAAAAGTACTTGTCTGAGTCTGCGTCAGTACAGACCTTGGTGGATGCCGCAAGTCAATACGGTTTTTACACAAAAGGGCAAGAGGAAGCGGATTCCTGGATCGGTGTTCCGCTTTGGGTACATAGGCGCTGTAAATATCCTATGTTTACCATATCAAATGAGATTTCATATCAGAATCTTATGGTACAGGGCAATGAGGGCTATGGAAAAACCGGATGGTATGATATAAACGGTAAGGCAGTAGATAAGTATGTTGAGGAACAGGGAGAATTCCTTCTAAAAAAGATACAGGATATGGCAAAGTCAAATCCTAAGATATTGGATAAAAATGAGAGTGACACTATTTATATAATATCACCTTTTAAAAATGTTGCTTATAGGCTGTCAAGAAAGCTTGATGAGATAGGCTTTACCAGAAGAGAAAACGGAAAAGTCACAAATATAGGAACCATACATACTTTCCAGGGAAAAGAAGCGCCGATAGTATTTATGGTGCTTGGAGCGGATACAAACAGTAAGGGTGCCGCAAGCTGGGCGGTAAGCGAGGCCAATATGATGAATGTTGCGGCTACAAGAGCAAAGAAGGAATTTTATATAGTAGGAGATAAAAAACTTTACATGGGTTTGGGAAGTGAAGTGATAAGCAAAGTGAATAAGGTTATAACAGCTTACAGTAAGGAACATCCCGAGCTTATAGATGAGAATACAGATTTAGGTAGTTTATGATAAAAGATATAGATGCATGTATATTCGATCTGGACGGCACTTTGGTAGATTCCATGTGGATGTGGCCTGATATAGATGCCGAGTATTTGGAAAGATTCGGATTTGAGTACGATGATAATTTGAAAAATGAAATAGACGGAATAAGCTTTCATGAAACAGCGATTTATTTTAAAAAGAAGTTCGGTATAAAAGACAGTGTGGAAAAAATCTGTCAGGACTGGGAAGATATGGCGCTTGATAAATATAAGTATGAAGTGAAAGAAAAGCCCGGTTGCACAAGATTTTTGGAGCATTTAAAGTCAAGAGGAATCAAAATGGGAATTGCAACCAGCAATAACAAAAACATGGTGGATGCGGTACTGAATTCCTTAAATATGAAAGATTATTTTGAGGTTATTACCACATCGGATGAGGTAAAAAAAGGGAAGCCGGCACCTGATGTTTATTTAAGAACGGCAGAACTTCTTGGAGTTAAACCGGAAAAATGTCTGGTATTTGAAGATGTGGTAGCAGGAGTCATAGCCGGAAAAGCTGCCGGAATGAAGGTATGTGCTATAGAGGATGATTTCTCAAGAGATGTCAGAGAAAGAAAAAAGGAACTGGCGGATTATTATATAGATGACTACAGGGAATTGCTATGACAAAGAAAAAAGGCGAGTACGGGTACAGAAAGTACTTTAAAATAAAAAACGGAATAATTATAGGATTTTTTGTTTTTATTATACTTTTGCTTTTTATATCTTCAAAGCTTACAAAAAATGCCGATATTTCAAGGATACTTCTGGTTTCATCCATACTTATGGTACTTCCTATGGCAAACCTATTGTCACCTTTTTTGGTGGTGTTTAAGTATAAATCTTTTGAATATGAGAAGATAAAGGAATATCTTGATGATAAGCATTTTTTATTTGATATAATCCTTACAATGAAGGAGCAGGTAATGCCTCTTGATATAATATATATCAATGAAGAAAGAATCTTCGGCATTCTTTCCAATAAGGCGGATAAGTCAAAAACCGAGGAATTTATCAAAGAGAGAATGAAAATAGGCGGTATCAAGGTCAGTGTGAAGATTTGTGACAGCTTTAGTGAAATGAAAAAGTTTGTTCAAAGTAAAGATGCAAATGACAAAAATTTAGATGAGATAAGGGCTATCTTTAAAAGCCTTTCAGTATAATGATTGAAATAATTGTAGGAAAAAATGAAAGCGGACAAAGACTTGACAGGGTTTTGGAAAAAATATTTGTAAATGCAAATACAGGATTTATTTTCAAGATGCTTAGAAAAAAGAATATTACTTTAAATGATAAAAAAGCTGACGGTAAGGAAAGGCTTGAGTCCGGGGCAAGTATCAAGCTTTGGTTTTCAGATGAAAGTTTTGAAAAATTATCAGGGAAAAAGGCGATAAATATAAAAGATATAGAGGGAAAGCCCAAAGCTGATAAAAAAAGTATAGAAGCCTTCAAATCATATATAGTATATGAGGATGAAAATACTGTTATAATAAATAAACCTGCAGGTCTTTTATCACAGAAATCAAATGAAAACGATATATCGGTAAACGATCTTTTACTTGAATATCTTGAATTTGATTCTAAGGCGTTAAATACATTCAAGCCTTCCATATGTAACAGACTGGACAGAAACACTTCAGGACTTATGGTTTGCGGAAAGACTCTGGAAGGCCTGAGAGTAAATAATGAACTTATAAAAACAAAGGCTGTGAGCAAATTTTATCTGGCTTTGGTAAAAGGCAGAGTGGAAAAAACTGGAAGTATTAATGCCTGGCTTTATAAGGATGAAAAGACCAATAAAGTCACCGTCAAAAATAAGTCCTTTGAAGGTGCGGATTTTATACAGACAGAATACGAGGTACTTGATTATTTTAAAGATGCTACACTGCTTTTGGTAAAGCTTATAACAGGAAAAACTCATCAGATAAGGGCGCATTTATCCTCAATATCACATCCTATAATAGGGGATTTTAAATACGGAGAGAAGTCTGTGAATGAAAAGTTTAAAAAAGAGTACGGTATAAAGTCTCAGCTTTTACATTCATTCAGACTTGTATATCCTAACAGTGATATTTCAGATACGGATACATTTAAAGCTTTAAAGGGAAAGTGCTTTGAGGCTTCATATAATAATGATTTCAGAAAGGTGATAGGAGATGGGTACTTGGAAAACAAGAGGCCTTAGAGGATCCGCTTTGGAAGAGTATATCAACTACTCCAATGAAAAGTACAGAGAAAGCGGACTTGCACTTATTCAAAAGATTCCCACTCCGATTACTCCGATTGATATTGACAAAGCTTCAAGGCATATCACTTTGGCATATTTTGAGAAAAAGTCCACAGTTGATTATATAGGAGTCGTTCAGGGAATACCTGTATGTTTTGATGCCAAAGAATGTGCAAGTACAAGCTTTTCACTCGCAAATGTGCATGAGCACCAGTTTAAGTTCATGGAGGAGTTTGAAAGGCAAGGAGGCATAGCTTTTCTTATTATATTTTTTAAATCACTTGATAAGATAATATATTTACCGCTAAAGGATCTTAAAGTTTTTTTTGAAAGGATGAATGAAGGCGGTAAAAAAAGTTTTAAGTATGAAGAGCTTAATGAGGAATATTTGATACCTAAAAAGGGTGATATTATAGTGCATTATTTAGAGAGCCTTAGCTTATATCTCAGTAAGGAATCTTAAAAGAGGATTGAAAAAGTTGGATATAAAGGAGACATAAATGAAACAAATAGATGCAAGAATTTATAACGGAAAAACAAACTTTGAGTGGAAAGATTTAGAATTAAACAGTGAAGGTCTGCTTCCGGTGATAGTACAGGATTATATAGATCATACTGTACTTATGTATACATATATGGACGAAGATGCATGGGAGAAAACACTTGCCACAGGACTTTTGACTTATTACTCAAAATCTCATAAGAGGGCTATAGTAAAGGGAAAAAAATACGGAAATTATCAATATGTCAGGGAACTGTTTTTAAACGGAGAAAAGAATGCGCTTTTAATAAAAGTTTATCCTATGGGTCCTGCATGTGACGACAGCAAAAAAAGCTGCTTTGCAAATGAGATAGAGGAAATATAATGATGAACCATATTTTGCTGATTGTATCATTTATTATTTTACTTTGTATAGTACTGAATCTTATAACAAGTAAAATAGGTGTGCCCGTACTTTTAGCATTTATTTTGCTGGGAATGGTATTCGGGTCTGAAGGCATATTTAAAATCAGATTTGATGATTTCAAACAGGCGGAAACCATATGTTCATTTGCGCTTATTTTTATCATGTTTTACGGAGGATTCGGAACAAATATAAAGGAGGCAAAGCCTGTACTTTTAAAGGCCGGACTTTTGTCAAGCGTCGGAGTAGTGTTTACTTCAATGTTTGTGGCAATGTTTGCATACCTGGTTCTTAAATTTTCATGGATAAACTCGGTACTTATAGGTGCGGTGATTTCTTCAACGGATGCGGCAAGTGTATTCTCCATATTAAGAGACAGACATTTGAATCTTAAATATAATACCGCATCTATTTTGGAAGTGGAGAGCGGAAGTAACGATCCTTTTGCATATATGCTTACAATGATTGCAGTGACTATGATATCGGGAAGCATTACAGTCGGAAGTGTTTTTTACATGCTGTTTTTACAGCTTTTTGTGGGAGCATTATCAGGTGTTTTAATCGCTTTTATCTTCAAATATCTGATAAACAGATTTATTATAAATACACCCGGATTTAATATGGTACTTGTAATTGCGGTTGCACTGCTTTCATATTCATTACCGACCGTGGTCGGCGGAAACGGATATTTGAGTGTATATATCACCGGTATTATACTTGGAAATTCGGATATCAGAGGAAAGAAAGAGCTGGTACCTTTCTTTGACGGTATAACAGGTATTATGCAAATACTGATATTTTTCCTGCTTGGACTTTTAGCCTATCCGTCAAGACTTTTATTTGTTGCAGGTACAGGATTTGCTCTGGCATGCTTTATAACATTTGTTGTAAGACCGTTTGTTATTACAATAATTATGAAGCCTTTTAAGGCAACATGGAATCAGATATTTCTTGTTTCATGGTCGGGATTTAGAGGCGCTTCGTCCATAGTTTTTGCAATAACCGCATTATTAAATACAAATGCAAACTATGATATATTCAACAATGTATTTTTTATAGTATTATTTTCAATACTGGTACAGGGAAGCCTGCTTCCGTTTATATCTAATAAAATTGATATGATTGATGAAGGCTATGATGTAATGAAAACCTTCTCGGATTACAGTGGAGATGAGATACCTATAGAATTTATTCAGCTTACTGTGAGTGAAAATCAAAACTGGTGCGGTAAAAGTATCAGTGATATAAATCTGCCGCCTGATACATTGATGGTTTTAATTAAGCGAGAGGGTGAGGATATAGTCCCGAACGGGCAAACTGTGCTTTGCTGCGGTGATACTATAGTTCTTGCTGCAAAGTCTATCGACTTTGAAGAATATTATATTATGACCGAGCTTGTTTTAACAAAGAAATTACTTTCAAAAGGCACCACACTTTCAGAACTTTCAGGTGAACTTGATGCACTTGTAATGCTTATTATAAGAGGGGATGATTTTATTATTCCAAACGGTGAGACAACTCTTTATGAGGGAGATACTCTGGTTTTAAACAATGGACCTATACAATAAAAGGGACTGTTAATCGTAGAAAAAACGGTTAACAGTCCCTTATTTTTATACAACATTTGATATTACGCCGAATGATATAATCATCATTATAATACTTGCCATAAGCATACCTAGGCAGATTGCAAGGAAGGCTTTCTTTCTGTCCATCTCAAGGAAGGCGGCTATTATCGCACCTGTCCAGGCACCTGTACCCGGAAGAGGTATACCTACAAAGATTACAAGTCCCCAGAATCCGTATTTTTCTATGGAGTCTTTGTTTTTCATAATCTTTTTATGTAGGAATGAGTGCATTTTATTAAAAAGCTTAAATTTAGATTTTTCCATAGCACTTAATATCTTGTTAATCAAAAGCAGTAAAAAAGGAATCGGTATAGCATTACCTACAATTGCTATAACATAACTTTCAACGGGTGAAAGCTTTAAAAGAGAAGCCGCTATAAGACCTCCTCTGAGTTCCAAAATAGGGAGCATTGATATAATAAATACTATCAATTGCTTTCCGAAGCTGAGAGAGAGCAGTCCTCCCATCATTCCTATAAGTGATTTTGCTAATTTTTCCGCCATAAACTACCTTCCGTTTTAACATATTTTTATATAATCATTGTTATATTCTACCAAAATCAGAATAAGTTAGATTGTAACAGATTGAGTAATTACAATCAAGGTGCTAATATATTAAGATATGGAGGTAGAAAGATGGAATTATTAAAAGGGGCAATGTGTCTGGAAGGCGGATCTTTAAGAGGTCTGTTTACAGCCGGTGTTTTGGATGCTTTGCTTGATAATGAAGTATATATTGAATATGTGAACGGAGTTTCTGCAGGCTCGATGAACGGAATGAACTATATTTCAAGACAAAGAGGCAGATCAAAGAGAATCAATTTAAAATACCTGCATGATAAGAGATATATAAGTTATAAAAACATGTTTAAATCCAGACAGATATTTAACTTCGATTTCTTATTTGATGATATTTCAAATAAATACGATATTTTTGATTGGGAATCATTTAATGATAAAACGAAAAAATATGAAGTTGTAGCTACAGATGTAATAACCGGAGAAAGCAGATTTTTTGATAAGAATAATTGCAGCGATATTATATCGGCAGTAAAAGCGTCTGCATCCATGCCTGTAATGTCAAAGATGATAGATGTGGAAGGCAGGAAATATCTTGACGGAGGTATATCAACATCCATTGCATATAAAAGAGCATTTGATGTCGGATATTCAAAAGCAATAGTAGTACTTACCAGAGAAGAAGGATACAGAAAAAAGCCGGTAAATATGATAAATGAAAGCATCTATAGAAGATATTTTAAGCCGCTTCCTAATCTGGTTGAAAAATTGATGACTGTACCGGAAAGATATAACAAGATGCAGGAAGAAATGGAAGAGCTGGCTAAAGAGGGTAAGCTTTTAATTATCAGACCGCATAATAAGGTTACAGTACAAAGGCTTGAGCACAGCAGTGTAAAACTTGAAAAGCTGTATAATGAAGGCTATGAAGTGGGATCAAAAAATATCGAGAATATAAAGAACTTTATTGCTTTAAAGTTTTAAGGTTTAAAGTCTTAGGGTATTGACGTGATAAAATATATATAGTATAATCCCTTGCATAATAAGTTTTATTTATATGGAAGGGAAGTTTATGAAAAAAAATATTTTGACAATAGCAATGGCAATGCTCCTTGGAGCAAGCCTTATGGCATGCGGATCAAAAGCGGATAATACAAACAGCAAGGCTGATTCTTCATCAGAAGTAAGTGCCGATGCAAAAAAAATAGGAGTTTTGCAGTATGTACAGCACCCTGCACTTGATAAAGCAAATGAAGGTTTTGTAGCAGCACTTGAAGAAGCAGGTCTTGAAGTGGATATCGAGCAGCAAAATGCAGGCGGTGAGCAGTCGGCGGCACAGACTATAGCAAACAAGCTTGTAAATGATAAGAAGGATTTGATTCTTGCAATAGCTACGCCGGCGGCACAGGCGGTAGCAGGAGCCACTTCAGATATTCCGGTAGTTATAACAGCGGTAACAGATCCTGCAGCTTCAGGACTTGTGGAGAGCAATGACGCACCGGGAGGAAATGTTACAGGAAGTTCGGATCTTACACCGGTAGCGGATCAGATTGAGCTTTTGACAAAACTTTTACCTGAAGCAAAGAATGTAGGTATACTCTATTGTACAGCCGAGGCAAACTCAAAGTTGCAGGCGCAAATGGCTATGGATGCTCTTAAAGAGAAGGGGCTGACAGGAGTTGAGTACACAGTTTCAAGTTCAAATGAGATTCAGACAGTGGTTGAGTCAATGGTAGGTAAGGTAGACGCCATATATGTACCTACCGATAATGTTATTGCGGCAGGTATGACAACGGTTGCTATGATTGCCACTACGGAGCATAAGATTCCTATAATCGGAGCGGAGTCCGCACATGTGGAAAACGGTGCCTTGGCAACATACGGTATTGATTACTTCGAAGTTGGAAAGCTTGCAGGAGAGCAGGCTGTTGAAATCTTAAACGGAAAATCACCTGCAGATATTCCGATAGCTTATTTGTCAAAGGATAAATGCAAACTTACAATAAATGAAGAGGTTGCAAAGGAACTTGGAATAGATACATCAAATATTTCAATGAACTGAGATATAAGGATTAATAAGACCGGTATATGCCGGTTTTGTTAATTTTATACAGATTTTCAATATGTAAATTAATATTGCAGTAATTTGTGATATAATATAAAATAATGAAAGCCTAAATGGAAATATAATTTTTTGGAGGTATAAATGTTTACAGCACTGTTAGGTGCCGTTGCTCAGGGAATACTTTGGGGAGCAATGGTGCTTGGGGTATATATTACCTATAAACTGCTGGATATAGCGGATTTGACAGCAGACGGAAGTTTTGCTTTTGGCGGATGTGTATGTGCGGTCATGATTGTAAACTTCAACATGAATCCTTTACTTGCACTTCTTTTTGCAACTTTTGCGGGAATGATTGCAGGATTTATCACGGGAGCATTGCACACAATATTTGAAATACCGGCTATTCTTGCAGGTATACTTACTCAGATTTCTCTTTGGTCTATCAATCTTAGAGTAATGGGAAAGAGTAATATACCGCTATTAAAGACAAATACCATATTCTCATGGCTTACAGACGCTACAGGTATGAGTAATGCCGTAGCCGGAGTTATTCTCGGCGGAATTATTATTGTACTTATTATAATGATACTATACTGGTTCTTCGGTACGGAGCTCGGTTCCGCGCTCAGAGCAACCGGAAATAATGAAGCTATGATCAGAGCTCTCGGAGTAAATACAGGTCATGCAAAGCTTCTTGCCTTGGTGATAAGTAACGGACTTATAGGTCTTTCAGGAGGACTTATAGTACAAAGCCAGAAGTATGCCGATATCAATGCAGGAACGGGAGCTATAGTTATCGGACTTGCAGCTATAGTTATCGGTGAAGTAATACTTGGAAAAGTAATATCTTTCTGGATGAAGCTTTCTGCGGCTGTTGTGGGTTCTATTGTATACTTTGTAATCAGAGGAATTGTATTACAGCTTGGAATGGATGCAAACGATATGAAAATGCTTTCTGCAATTATAGTGGCACTTGCGCTTGCCGTACCTGTAATGAGTGCAAAAATAAGGGCTAAAAGAGCCTATTCACCGAAGGGAGAATAAGATGTTAGAGATTATAAATGTCAGTAAAACCTTCAACATAGGTACAATAAACGAAAAGAAAGCTTTAAATAAATTATCACTCAAGTTGAATCCGGGAGACTTTGTAACCATAATCGGAGGAAACGGTGCAGGTAAGTCAACGATGCTTAATATGATCGCAGGTGTATATCCCATTGACGGCGGTCAGATTATAATAGACGGTGTTGATATATCAAGAATGCCTGAGCATAAGAGAGCGAAGTATATCGGAAGAGTTTTTCAGGATCCTATGATGGGAACCAGTGCAGGAATGCAGATAGATGAAAACCTTGCACTTGCTTTCAGAAGAGGAGAAAAAAGAGGTTTATCCTGGGGAATTAAAAAGAGCGAAAAAGAGCTTTACAAGGAAATACTTGCAAAACTCGGACTTGGACTTCAAACCAGAATGACATCAAAGGTAGGACTCTTATCGGGAGGACAAAGACAGGCGCTGACACTTTTGATGGCTACACTAAAAAAGCCTAAGCTATTACTTTTAGATGAGCATACGGCGGCACTTGATCCGCAGACTGCAAAGACGGTTCTTGATCTTACAGAGCAAATTGTGGCTGAGCAAAATCTTACCGCAATGATGGTAACTCATAATATGAAGGATGCCCTTAATATAGGTAACAGACTTATAATGATGCATTCGGGCAGAGTGATCTATGATGTAAGCGGTGAGGAAAAGAAGAAACTTAAGGTTGAAGACCTTTTAAGAAAATTTGAAGAGGCAAGCGGCGGTGAGTTTGCCAATGACAGAATGATGTTGGCCAATTAGTGAATTCAAATAGGAGGGGACTATGGATAAGAAACTTATTATCACCATAAACAGAGAATATGGAAGCGGTGGAAGAATAATAGGACAGCAGCTTTCAGAGAAACTTGGAATACCGTATTATGATGATGAAATAATAAAAATGGCGTCAGAACATTCAGCTGTAGCAGAACAATATTTCAGAATGAATGACGAAAGACCGGGGCATAATATTCTACAAAGAATAATAGGCGGAATAAAAAATGCAAATAATAAGCCGTCAATAGGAGACGATATCGTTTCACCCGACAATCTTTTCAGATTTGAAAGCGAAGTTATAAGAGAGTTGGTAGCAAGCGAATCCTGCATACTTATAGGAAGATGTGCGGATTTTGTACTCAGTTCGGCAGGAGAAGATGATTTTATTTCACTTTTTGTATATGCCGATTTGTCAAAGAAAGTTGACAGAGTAATGGAAGTTGACGGAGTTGATGCCAAGGAAGCGCTCAGAAGAGTGCAAAGAAACAATAGAATAAGGAAAGAGTATTACAAGTATTATACAGGCGAAGAATGGGATGATATGACACATTACGATCTTCCGCTTAATACATCAAAGATTACACTTGAACAGGGTGTGGATTTGATACTGGAATACTTGAAAATCAGAGGTAAGTTATAGAATGAAGGATAATTATATTGACAGCTTTTTGGCACAGGAATTCGGAAAGAGCCAAAATTATAATGAAATAAAGAACGGTCTTTTCAGTGAATTCAATGTAAAAAAAGGTCTCAGAAACGAAGACGGTACAGGAGTAAGAGTAGGTCTTACAAAAGTATCCGATGTAGTGGGCTATGATATAATAGACGGTGTAAAAACCAATGTAGACGGCAAGTTATACTACAGAGGTTACAGCCTAAACGATCTTGTAGACGGAAGTGCAAAGTCCACAAGAGGATATGAGGAAGTAATGTTCTTGCTTTTATTCGGATTTTTACCAAATAAAGTGGAACTTGACAATTTCTCAAAGGTATTCAGAAGTATGTATACACTGCCAAGCAACTTTTTTGAGAGTGTACTTCTTAGAAATCCCGGAAAAAATTTGATGAATGTGCTTCAAAATGCTGTACTTACTCTATACAACTATGATGAAGAACCTGACAATGTGGACGTATATTCCACTCTTGTAAAAGGTATTAGAATATCTGCATCACTTCCTGTAATTATGTGCTATGCATATCAGGCAAAGAGACATTATTTTTATAATGACAGTTTGATAATACATTATCCTGATGAGAAGCTTTCAATGGCTGAGAATATATTGCAGATGCTAAGAGTAGATCAGAAGTTTTCAAAGAATGAGGCGGCTCTTCTTGATACAATACTTATCCTTCATGCAGACCATGGCGGCGGTAACAACTCTACATTTACCAATGTAGTGGTTTCATCCACAGGTACGGATATCTATTCAACTATAGCGGCGTCCATAGGATCGTTAAAAGGACCTAAGCATGGCGGTGCAAATATTTCCGTTGTACAGATGATGAAGGCGATAAAGGATGAAATAGGTATAACCACAGACGAGAAGAAGATAAGAAATATCGTAAACAGACTGCTTGATAAAGACTTCTTTGATTGCAGCGGACTTGTATACGGATTCGGCCATGCGGTATATACTATCACAGACCCTAGAGCGGAGCTTTTAAGAGAGTACTGTGAGACGGTAGCAAAAGATAAGGACAGACTGGACGAGTATCATTTCTATGAGGAGTTTGAAAAGACAGTAAAGAAGGTGGTATTTGAGAGAAAGGGAACAACTATTTCTTCAAATGTAGACCTTTATTCAGGATTTGCATACAATATGCTTGGTATTCCTGAAGATCTTTATACACCTTTATTTGTTATATCAAGAAATATAGGCTGGGTTGCTCACAATGTGGAAAACAAGCTTTATGACGGTAGAATAATGAGACCTGCAACAAAGTATGTGGGAGAATTGAAAGAATATACACCTTTTAAGGACAGATAAAAAAGAGGCCCAAGGCCTCTTTTTATTTATTATCTTTACTGCTCTCTAAAATATCATCAATCTTTTGTGCCAAGTCTTTTTTGTCCTCGTCGGAGTCCATCTCATAGAATTCAACTTCCACATCGGAATCAAGGTCGTTTTCAACTATATCGGATTTTTTGGCATCTTTTCCGAATTTATCCAGCTGTTTTTTAGCCTTGTCAACTACAGGCTCAACGCTTGATTTAGCTTTTTCAAACAAAGGCTTAGCATTGTCCTTTGCCACATCACCGGCAGCAGAAACATTATCTGTAATAATGTTTGCCACATCCTTTAACATTTCCTTAGCCGCATTTGCCATGCCCTTTGCACTGTTTGCGGTGTCCTTTGCCGCCGTAACGAATTCATCTGTTGTAGACTTTAATGCCGTATACTTTCTGTTTGCGGTAGCATCTTCTGTTTTATAATCTGAAAGTTCGTCTTCAAAATCTTTGAATTCGCCCTCCAATTCTCTTTGATATTCTTTATACTTCAGTATATATGACACTCCGGCTGCCGCAGCACCTGCAACAGTTGCCCAAAACATTAACTTTTTTAAACCTGCCATAATAACCTCCTTTACAATAGTAGTAATTACAGTGTAATATCTATTTATAAAAAGTACAAGCATTATTTGGAGAGTTTATGAAAAAAGTCATCTGTTTATTTGGTTGCATAGCAGGATTTATTGTGATTGCTTATATTCAAAGCTTATATGTAAACTTGGGAGTATCACATACAAGTGATTACTTTTTAAGTAAGAGCTATATTATATTATCTGTGGCAGCTCTTTTGCTGTTAATAGTATCGGGAATATATTTGAATATAACAAAATTCAGTATAGTTAAGATATATCCGATTGTAATGCTTATATTCGGACTTGGATATATGTATGTTTTTCCTGCCATGTCTGCACCTGATGAAATAGCACATTTTATATCGGCTTATAAAATATCAAATAAGATGCTTGGAAAGCAGGCAACAGTTAAAGACGGCCATGTGATAATCAGGGCTCAAGATCTTTGGCTGGAAGATGTGGACGGAGAGTACACTTTTGATAAAAGTAAAAGTGAAGAAGAGAAAGTTTTAATACCTGAGGAGGGAAGTCATGGGAAAATTATTTCAAGCAAACTTGAAGAAACATCTTACAAGGTTTTTTATGGAGAGGGGAATATTCGCGGCACTGATAATTATATCAGTTTTGGCGGCAAAGATTATGAAAAGGCCCAGTCGCTACACGCGCCTGTAAATACCATACCGAGTGTATATTTTTTACCTGCAACAGGTATCACTGTAGCCCGAATAATGGGGCTTAACAGCATTTATCTTGTACTGTTTGGAAGAACGGCAAATCTGATTCTATTTATATTATTGGGCACTCTCGGAATATATTTCCTGCCAAGATTTAAAGAATTTATTTTTTTAGTCAGCCTTCTTCCTACCACAATTGAACTGGCGGCTTCATATTCCTATGATGCGGTTATGATTTCAAGCATGATTTTTTTTGCGTCCTATGTATTTTATCTTGCACATGAAAAAAAGGACTTTGATATAAAAGATCTGGTCATAGTTTCTCTTATTGCAGGACTTGTTTTACCATGTAAAATGGTTTACTTCCCTATGCTTTTGTTGCTTTTCAGTATACCGTTGTATAAGTTTAAGTTCAGAGGTAAGGTGGACGCCAAGATAAAAAAAGAAAATATAGCTTTTTTTCTTGCATCTGCGGTAGTTGTGCTATTGTCATGGGTATTTGCAATGTATCTGGTAAACAGAGCTACAGTTGTGGGATATTCCACAAGCACTACTTCAAGCCTTGAGTGGGCAGGCGAGGAGAGCTACACCATAGGTTATTTATTGCACAACAAATTAAAGGCCGTAAAGCTGTTTTACAATACATTGCTTTTGCAACTTGAATATTATCATAAAACAATGTTCGGAGCATATCTCGGACATGCGGACGATGTGGTAGGTATTCCGTATATAGGATTTTTAGTACTTAATATAGGAATGATATTTTCTGTTTTCGGGGAGGCGAAAGAAAAGCAGCTGTTGGTAAAAGAAAGGGTGCTTACAGGTATCAGTATATTTTTTGTAGTATTTTTGGTGCTTTTATCAATGCTTATTGCATGGACTCCGATAAGTTCCGAATTTATAGAAGGTGTGAGCGGAAGATATTTTATTCCGATACTACTGCCTCTGCTTATGATATGCAGGAATAATAAGATAGTGATAAAGGATGAGACAAAGAGAAATATTATATTCCTGTTTATACTTATAAATGCCATATCTTTGCTGAAAATATTCAGTACAGTATGTATAAGACTGTAATAAAAAGGGCAAACAGACTTACTTACGATATAACAAAAATGTAAAAAAAAATTAACAAAGCTTTTTTGTAAATAAGTTATAATATATAAAGAAGGAGGCAAGATGAAGAGAAATAATTTAATAAAACTTGCATCTGCATTAGCTATAGTAACAATGCTTGGACTCGGATTACATAGTAATGCATATGCTCTTAGTGCAACATCAAATATTGAATCGGTTGTGATAGGAGAAAATAAGTCTACAGTAGATATCACTATGAATAACTCGGGTGATATGGCAGGTACCGACGGTAATTTTTATCTTTTTGAATTACAGCCGTATGAGGAAGGAATCGGAAACAGAACCGACTACCTTGAAAAGGTAAGTGCAGGTAATGTTACAAAATCATATCAGCTTAATAAAGGCAGTGAAAACAGCAGATTGTACAATAGTTATGCGGTTGCTGTTTTTGACGGATCGAAATATGTTCAGGTAAGTTCACTTAAATATATTACAAATCCGGAGGCGGTTGCGGCAAATACTGATGCGTACAAGGCACAGGCATCAAAGAAAGGTTTGCAGATAGAGCTTAAGATGCTTGATGATGCATTTAACCTCGGTGTAAAGCATGCATCTACAAATATTGCTTTCAACCAGATTTTAGGAAGCGGTATAGATTACAATTATAACGGCAAGACATATCATTTCAATAAGGCACTTATAGAAAGCTATGATAAGACAATAAGTGCTTTCTCGGGAAAAGATATGACTGTTACAGCTATTATTTTGAACGGTTATAATGAGGCTCATCCTGAGCTTATGTATCCGAATATGCCGAGAAGAGACAGCATATTCTACTATATGTTCAATGCGTCTTCAAAAGAGGGCACTGAGACCACTGAGGCTATAGCATCATTCCTTGCGGAAAGATACAACGGAAAAAATACCGCACACGGTAAGGTATCCAACTGGATTATAGGAAATGAGATTAACAACCAGCAGTGGAATTATATCGGTGATATGGATGTAAGAAGTTATACAAGAAAATATGAGAAGGCATTCAGAATTTTCTATAATGCAATCAAGTCAAATTCTTCTACAGACAGAGTATTCTATTCACTTGATTATAACTGGAATAATGAGATAAACAATAAGAATAAATACGGTGGAAAGCAGATAGTAGACAATTTCAATTCTCTTGTGCTTGAGCATGGAGATATTGATTGGGGACTTGCATATCACCCATATCCTGCACCTATGACAGATCCGGAATTCTGGGATGATGCTCAAAAGACAGGATGGATAAAGGACAGCTTTGATTCTCCTGTAATAAACTTTGCAAACTTAAATAAGCTTACAGATTATTTTGCACAGGATGCACTTAAAAAGCATGATGGTTCCGTAAGACATATTATGCTTACAGAGGAAGGATTTACAGCTACAAATCCTACAAGAGGAAATCTTGAAAATGAGCAGGCTGCGGCATTTGCATACTCATACTATCTTGTAGATTCAAACCCGTATATAGAGGCATATATCTTAAGCCGTCAGGTGGATGCACCGCTTGAGGTAAGACAGGGACTTTCATTCGGACTTTGGACCTGCAGCATGAATGTAGGAGATGAAATTCAGGCTATATCAAAGAGAAAACTTTGGACAGTATACAGATATATTGACAAGTCAAAGTACACTCTTGACAATACCGATTTTGCAAAGAGCATTTTAGGTATAAGTAAGTGGCAGGAATTGGTACCGAACTTCAGATGGGCGGCACAGGAAAACAGAAGATAATTTCTTTTAATTTAAATCCATGAAGAAGCAAAATCTTTTTCATGGATTTTTTAAATGTCCCGACATAATGCAATGGCTGTCTTTTCATGGTATAATAAAGGACATTATAAAAAGAAAGTAGCAAAGACGGGGAAGTTATGAAACATACATTTGTTATTTGCGCATATAAGGAATCACCATATTTAGAAAGCTGTATAAAATCTTTAAAGGCACAGATTGTAAAATTGGATATAAAGATTGCCACATCCACACCGAACGATTATATATATAACATAGCAAAAAAATATAATATTGAAGTGTTTGTAAATGATAAGAAGAAGCCTGAGAATGTATCAAATATCGGATTTGACTGGCAGTTTGCCTATAATACGGCACAAACCGAGCTTGTAACCATTGCACATCAGGATGATATTTATTTAAAAAACTATACAAAAGATTTGCTTAAGTATAAGAAAAAATATCCTGATATGACTCTTTTTACAACAGCATCAATCACATTAAAAAACGGCAGGATAAAGCAATTCGGCAAGGTGGAGATTGTAAAAAAAATACTCAGATTACCTCTTAGAGTAAACGCTTTAAATAATATATCTTTTATAAAAAGACTTGCAATCACATTCGGTAATCCTATAATTGCACCAAGCTGTGCATATGATAAGAGACTTTGTCCCAAGGATTTATTTATATCGGAGCTTAAATTTGCACTTGACTGGGAGTGTCTTCTTAAGCTGTCTAAACTTGAAGGAAGAATTGTGTTGTCTGAAAGACCGGGTATTTGCTATAGAATACATGACGAGGCTACAACTAAAAAAAGCATAATGGATAATTCAAGGCAGATGGAGGAAAGTATAATGTTTGATACTTTACTGCCGAAGCCGGTTGCGGATATTTATAAGAAAATATATCAAAGTTCATACAATGCTTACTTTTAGGAGGATTTATGGCAATTATTAAAATTGAGGAAAAGTATGAGTATCTGAAAGATGTTCTGCTTTCAATACTTCTTATAGGCATTGCATTTGTGATAAATGCAGGAATGAGTATAAGAGGACTCTATCAGGACGACCTCTTTATGTGGTCAACCAGAAGAGGAGTGGGGTTTTTTAAATATGTATTTCCTGAACAAACCAGAAAATTCAGACCGGTATACTGGATAGTTGCATGGATATATCAGGGTATTTTAAAAAACAATATTTCACTTATAGTACCTATAAATATAATTATAGCTGCAATTATAGCAATAGGAGTTTACTTTTTTGCAAAAAGTATGGCAAAGTCAAGAGGTTTGGCATTTACACTGGCTTCAATGTTTTTGATATCCAGATTTTCATATTATAATATAGGGCAGTTTTTGGGTGTGATGGAGGCCATGGCTTTGGTATTTGCACTCCTGATGTTATATTTTTTATATCTATATATCAATAACGGAAAAAATATTCACTTTTATTATGCATGTGGATTTTATTTCTTAAATTGCTTTACACATGAAAGATTTATGGTTCTTTTGCCGATGCTTATTTTTGCGGCAATTGTCGGGAAAAGAAGAAAAATTTTAAATGTCTTAATATCTATAGCATTATTTGCAATGATAACACTTATAAGACTTCTTGCACTGAAGTCGTTTGTACCTGAAGGTACCGGAGGTTCAAAAGTAAGTGAGACATTTAATCTTGCGGACTTTTTCCTGTCAATGAGAATTGAAATTTTATATCTCTTGGGTATCAATACGGGACCTGAACATCTTAACGGAATAAATTTTCATAATGTAAATACGGTGCTAAAGCTTGTTATAATAATAGGAATATTGGCTGCATTTGCTTTTATAATAAAATTTATTTATTCGATAGCGGTATACAGAAAAAAAATTGAACTGTCGTGGATAAAAAATATTTTACTTTTTACAGGATTTATAATAGGAAGTATGGTGTCATCCGCCGTTACTATAAGAGTGGAGATGAGATGGGTATATGCACCGTATTTATTTATGCTTTTATTGTTCTCATATATTTACGGTGTGGATAAAAGTATCATAGTAAAGAGGTTGAAAAGTAAAAGAGTAAAAGCCTCACTGGGAAAGCTTTTCCATGTATCATTTACTGCGGTAGTGTTACTTTCCGTATGGGCATTTTGCATGATAGCGGCAGATGTATATTACAGAGGGTATTATGATAATATATATATCTTCATAGGTCAAAACAGAGCAAATTCGCTGGCAGATGAAACATATTATAAGTATGGTAAGGACTTAAGCGATAAAAGAATTTATATAATAAAAAATGATTTTAAGCTCAGTAAATTTGATTCACTTGAGTTTTTCAGAGCCTATGATCAAAATATCAGAGAAGATATCGTTACCTTTATTGAAAGCTACAGATCCATAGGTCAGATCGATGATGATATGATAGTTTTATCCGAAGATTTGAAAAACAATTCATATCAGGATGTAACGGATTTTCTAAAGAATATAAAGATTGAAAATGTATACGGGCATTATTCGGACGGTTGGACCGACGAAGAAGCTAAACTTAATGTGATGTCAGGAGAAAACGGTGAGATTCACTTTGAGATAATGTATCCGGGTGAGCTTGACGGAGATGAAGAAATAGAAATAGAAGTCAACGGAGAAAAGGAGACATTGTATCTTATATCAAATATAACACAGTATGAAATAGATACCGCTCCGAATTCATTGACGGATATACATTTAAAGAGCAATTTTTATCTGCCTGATGCTTCGGAACAAAGAGGTGAAGACAGATTGAGTTACATTTTAAATATAAAAATAGATTAGAGAGTGTGTGAATGAAGAAGTTTTTAGCGTTTTTCATGCCGGTATTCGGAGCCATATATTTGAGTGCATATATAAGAAGTGCAATGCTTGATGTGGTCTATACGGATTATATTAGGATAATAAATACCTATCTTAAGGATCCGTTTTCGCCGAAGCCTTATTTTGGCAAGGATGTACTTACAAGATTGCCTATAACATATTTTGAAAGAATGATAAATGTAGCCTTTTTTAAATATTCAACAATGTTTGATATGGCTTTGGGAGTTATATTCCTTTCGCTTATGGGAATTATAATCGGGATATTTATGGCGAACAAAAATTTAAATCTCAGATATTTTATCCTTGTAATGCTGCTGGTTTTTTCACTTTCTCAATGGGAAATGATTACTAACGGAACAGGTTGGGTACATTTTTTTACATTCTTTCTGTTTGCACTGCATTTTTACATACTTGATTCTTATATACACAGGGAAACAAAAGTAAAGTTTTGTTTAAATATTATTTTGCCTGTGTTCACGATACTGTTTGCGGCAGGCTCATATTCACTTGCATATGGTGTTACTTTGATAATTGTATACGTTTTATATGCAATTAAGAAAAAGAATAAAATTATGTTTACACTCGCAATACCTGTGATACTTTCCTTGACTGCATTTATGTATTCATACGCAAATTCTTATACGGAACATGCAGGAGCAACAACAGAAAGTCTGACTGCCGTATTCGGAAGAAATCCGTTGTATTTTGTTTTATTCGGGTTAAATACTTTTGCATCAGATATTTTAAGCATCGGAATAGTGGAAAGATATGAAATAGGTATTCTTATAACAAGTATTATAGGAGCTGTAGTTATATTTTTTTATCTGTATGCTCTGTATTTGAATTTTAAAAATAAAATATACGAGTCTACATTATTCCCGATGCTTATGCTTGTATCAGGACTTTTAAGTCATGCCATGGTTATTTTGACAAGGTGGATTTTTTTAAATCCTTTGTATGCCATGAGCTCAAGATATGCACTTCAATTCGGTGCGGGGCTTATAGGTGTGATATTGACATTCGCTTATGTGAATATAAATAAAGAGAAACAAAGTATTACACCATTGGCAAAGGCGGCTGTCTCTGTGTTTGTTTTACTGGTATTTATAGGAAATATTTCTACTGCCGGAAATGAGCTCAGAATGGCAAAGTATCGTTTGGAAAGCTTTGAAGTAAAGATGGAAGTGGCAAAGAATTTTGAGAATGAAAGTGACGAGACTTTGAAAAAAGTCTTGCAATATCATAATCCGAAGAAGACAAGAGAAGCACTTGGTATTATCAAGTCAAAAAAACTTAATATTTTTTCTGAATAGCGATATAAATATTGTAGTTTCCTGTTGATTTGTAAGGTATAAAGAGTGTAGAATGATGTAGTTAATATTTAAATATAAATATTTTTGAAAAGAGGCCTATAAATGGATAATTCTTACGGAATGTTGGCTTTGCAGAAAGCAAATCTATATATTTTACAGGAAATAGATAGAATATGTACAAAATACAAAATAAACTATACTTTGGACTCGGGTACATTGCTTGGAGCTATCAGACATGGGGGATTTATACCTTGGGATGATGATGCCGATATTGCAATGACAAGAGCTAATTTTGAGTCTTTCAGAAAAATTGTTAAGAGAGAATTATCGGATAAGCTGGAATTTATAATGCCTGATGAATTTCAAGGAGGAAAGGTATTTTACGATTTTACTCCAAGAATCATTTATAAGCCCAGTATCAGACATAAAAAACAGGATAAAAAAGATCCATATGAAGGTAAACTCAATCATCTTTGGGTTGATATATTTATAATAGATAAGTTGCCGAACAGGAAAACATTAAAAAGGTTTACACTATTTACTCAAAAGCTTATATATCTTCTTTCCATGGGACATAGAAAGAAGCTTGATTTCAAGAAGTATAAGGGTATGATGAAAATCGCCATATTGTTTTTCTCTATCTTCGGTAAAATAATACCTATGAAATTTCTATTCGGTATACAGGATAAGATTTCAAAATTGTTTTATAAAGGCAGAAAAAATAACACCTGGTATTACAGCAATTATCAACCGGATTATATAGACATAGAGGTAAACAGCAGATGGTATGAGAAATATATCAAAATTCAGTTTGAAGATATTTCATTATCAATCATAGATGAATACGAAAATGTATTACAGCTGGTTTACGGAGACTATATGACACCTCCTCCAAAAGCTGACAGAGTACCGACGCATGGAAGTACGGAGATAGAAGTATATGAGTAAGAAGATTTCAATTATTGTATCTGTATATAATGAAGAGGAAGTTTTATTTGAATTTTACAGAGAGATAATAAAGGTTCTTCTATTAATTGATAATCCATATGAGATAATTTTTGTAAATGACGGGAGTACTGACGGATCAAGAAGCACTTTGTTTAAATTATCAAGAGATGATGAGAGTGTGAAGGTTATACATTTTTCAAGAAACTTCGGACATGAGGCGGCTATGATTGCCGGTATAGATTATGCAAGCGGAGACTATATTGTCTGTATGGATTCCGATTTACAGCATCCTCCTACATTACTGCCTGAAATAATTAGAAAATTTGATTCGGGCTTTGATATAATAAACATGGTCAGAACCGAGAATAAATCTGCAGGTATATTGAAAAATATAACATCGGCGGGCTTTTACAAAGTGATCAATAAAGTAAGCGATATGAAGCTTGTAAGTAATGCATCCGATTTCTTCGGAATATCAAAAAGGGTTGCCGACATTTTAAGAAATAACTACAGAGAGAAGACAAGATTCCTTCGCGGTTATGTTCAGAATGTAGGTTTCAATACCACAAATATAGAGTATGAGGCAAGAAAAAGGTATGCGGGCGAGAGCAAGTATTCAATAAAGAAACTTTTCAGATTTTCGATGAATACTATAATGACATTCTCAAATCTTCCGCTTAAACTTGGAATGTATGCAGGTGGAATGGCGGCATTTTTAGCTATAATAATGATGATTTATACTGTTGTATCTTTTTTAAGAGTAGGTACACCGAGCGGTTATGCAACAATTATATGTTTGATATGCTTTATGTTCTCGGTACTTTTCTTTATAGTGGGAATAATAGGAGAATATTTGGGACTTATTCTGGCTGAGCAAAAGGACCGTCCTTTATATATAGTTGAGGAAAAAATTAATTTTTAAATATAAAGAGCTGTGAAAACGGCTCTTTTTTTGATAGAATAAAAGTATATTTCTAAATTTAAATACATTTCTAAAATCGGAGAGCATATGAATATATCACAGGCAATTTCTAAAAGAATTATATTATTATGTTATGAGAAAAATATTACAATCTATGAATTATCAAAAAGATCCGGAGTTCCCAAGACTACTATAAAAGACATCATTTCAGGCAGGAGTAAAAATCCAAGTATTTTGAGTATAGAAAAACTCGCCATAGGATTTTCAATATCCATAGGCGAGTTTTGGAATCACGAAATTTTTACTTACCGTTAAGGTACATATCGGCATCCTTAAAGAATGAAATTATAAGTAAAAGCATTATAATTCCTATAGGGAATGCCGCGATAATGGACACAGTCTGAAGGTTTGACATGGAGTTGTCCGAAAAAATAAGTCCTATAGGCAGCAGTATCAAAAGTATTGACCAGTAAAGTTTTATCTTTTTTGAAGGTTCTTTATCTTCAAGATCCTTATATGAATAAGATGCGGCTACAAGTGTTATGGAATCAAATGTAGTAGCATAAAATGTAATCATAGCAAGGATCAAAAGTATCATTGCTATAAATGGCAATGGAAGAGATGATATTACTTCACCTATGGTTTGGTATAGGTTCTGACTTTCATTGTATATCTTTAATAAGTCTACCTGTCCGAACACATTAAGTGCAATACCGTAGTTTCCAAGTATTATAAAGGACATAAATGTACCTGAAAGACCGAATATATATCCGCCAAGTATAACCTCTTTAATTGTTCTGCCCTTTGAGATACTTCCTATAAAAAACGGAGTGGCTACACACCATACCATCCAGTACGCCCAGTAAAATACTGTCCAGTCCTGTGCAAAAGTTGTCTGCCCGGTAGGGTCAATATAAGTTGAAAGTGAAAAGAAATTGTTCACAAGGTTTCCAAGTGAACTAAAACCGAGCTCAAGAATAAACTTTCCATGTCCTCCACCGAAGAATACATATATCAAAAGTGCAAAGAACAGATACGTACAGCAGGATGCAAGTTTTGATACACCGTCAATGCCAAGATAAGCACAGGCGGAATAAATAATACAGGTTACAATCAAAATAGCTATAGTAAGTATATTATTATTTGAAACACCGAAAAGTTTGGCAACTGTTTGTGAAAGAAGCGGAGTGGCAAGTGAAAATGTAGTGGCCGTACCGGCTATAAGTGCAAATACCGCTATCAAGTCCACAATTTTCCCCCAAATACCGTCAACTTTGGAACCCAGAAGTACTCTAAGTCCTTCTGAATATTTTGCCCTTGTTCTTTTCCTTACATGAAGCATAAAGCCGAAGCATGATGCAAGTACAACGTAAAATCCCCAAGGAATAGGACCCCAGTGAAATAAAGGATAAGTGGCGGACCAAAGTGTAGTATCTCCCAGAGAGCTGATTCTGCCTTCATTTGCATAAAGCATCCATTCACACAGTGAATAAAATAATATATCAGCCGCAAGTCCTGCGGTAAACATCATAGTGCCCCATGCAAAGTTTGAATGTTCCTTTTTGCCGCTTCCAAGCTTTATACTGCCGTATTTTGAAAATGCAATATATATGGATAATAAGAATATAAACAAACCGAATATAAGGTAAAATATTCCCAGGCTGTTGTTTAATAAGCTCCTTATTTGTGCGAGTATATTTCCGGCTTGAGCAGGAAATATGAAAAATAACATTACAAGTGATATCACAAGTAAAAAAGGAACTATAGTGACAAAATAATCAATATCAGATTTTTTCATAACGCCTCCAAATGTTCAAAATCAAAATATTTACTAAGATATTGAACATGATAACATTTTTATAGCGATAAATCAAGATATAAAAAATATCTTAAAAAAAATGGAATAATCAAAAAAACACTACACAAAACAAAACCCTTTGATATAATATAAAAGTTAGTAAATGTCTAAGGAAAGGTATTCATGTATGATTAAATTTAAAAGACATATTATAGGAATTGTTTCTATAATATTTGCCTTATCTTCAGGAGCCTGTGCTAATTCGGATATAGTCGTCAGAGATTCCTCGATGAATAAAGAGGTGGATGAGCCTGTATTTGAAACTCAAAAAAATATAACTTTGGATTGGACTCAAATAAGAAGTGACGCAGAAGAGCAATTCAATGACAAAACTCTATACCCGATGAGTGATTATATTGATATGGCTTTTAAGGCTGATGAAAATAGGGTATTGCTTATATGGTCACTGTCAAATGAAATCAGTGATGATGAAGCATTGGCATACGGAACTGAATATATTAAAGCAGTAAATGATTATGCCGCAACTCAGGATTTTTCTATAGAAAAATCAAGCGAAAACTCTTATGGCGGACTCTTTGATAAGTATGATCTTGAGGTACAGCTTTTTAGAGAAGATGATATTATGGAAAACTCCAGATATATTGTGAATCAGGTTATTGAAGCAGGGACTAATACTAACTTAGAATTACAGAATAAAAAGGGGGATAAATGAAACTTCTAAAGAAAATTCTGATGGCGTCATTATGTTCATTGATGGTACTTAGTACAAGTATGACATCATTTGCAGGTGTTATAGGTAAGAGTTCATCAAAGTATCCTAAGGTTGTAATGGGTGCACCGGCAGATGCGGATACTTATTTAAACGGTGCCGAAATCCATATGCTCACCTCATCTACAAAGAGTCAGATGATGAGCTTTGTCATTAAGACAAAGAACGGCAAGATTATTGTAGTAGACGGAGGTCTTCCGGATGATGAGCCACACTTGGTAGAAACTATAAAGAGTTTCGGTAATGAAGTAAGTGCATGGATTTTATCACATCCTCACAGCGATCACGGCGGCGCATTTACAAAGCTTGCAGAGAACGGTTTTGAGGGATTGCAGATAGATGCATTCTACTACAACATAAGAGAGCAGGCATGGTATGACAAATATGAAAGCTATAGAGCCGAGATGGTAAATACTATCAGAAACTCAATAGCAAAATTACCTGCAGGTGTATCTCATATGACAAGCAAGGGTGAGGTTTACTATGTAGACGGTGTAGCCATACATGTACTCAATGATCCTTATTGGATAGAGTCAAACTCTATCAACAATTCATCCGTAGTTTTCAGATTAGACTTTGACAACGGTACCAGAGTATTATTCTTAGGAGATATGGGACCTGCAGCAGGTGAGAGACTTAAGGCGGATGTACCTGCTTCAGAGTTAAAGGCTGATATCGTACAGATGGCTCATCACGGTCAGTACGGTGTAAACAAAGATGTTTATGAGCTCATCGCACCTAAGGTAGCTATGTGGAATGCTCCTGAGTGGCTTTGGGACAATGACGGAGGTTCAGGTTACAATACCGGAAATTATAAGACTCTTGAGGTTAGATCCTGGATGGAAGAGTTGGGAACAAAGAAGAACTTTGTTATAAAGGACGGAGACCAGACCATCAAATAATTTAATACCCAAAAATGATGAACCGGTACAGGTGTTGTGGATTCAATACTTGTACCGGTTTTTGTTTTAATGATAAATAATATAGTGAATTTATGAAAATTGATAGTATAATAATGACTGTGTAGTATAATCTTTTTGAACTATATGTTTTGAGGGAGGTAAAAGTAGTGGATCTATTTGAATATATTAAGGATAACAATGAGATAAATACATTACTTATGCAAGAGTGTGATATTTGTTTTTACAAGCAAACCAAGGATGTTGAGTTTTTAGAAAATAATGAAATTTATTCTATGAAATGTAAGGCCTTTGCACGTGACGCAAGTGGTGGAGAATATGTATTCCTAGATGATGAAAGTATAGGGTTTATCGGCAGTGAGGGAGAAGTAGGAAGAATTGCAGAAAGTTTAGAGGAATTATTGAACTTTTTAATTTCCGGAGGAAGTATTTTTGATTTTAATTGTAAGCAGATTTATCAAAATGAAAGCTTGCTGAAAGCTTTTTGTACAGGCTATATTTCAAAGGCGAGAGAAGAATATCACAGAAAAGATATGGACCTGGACAATATCAGAGGTAATATTGCAAATGTACTCTCTCTATGTTTTGATCCTGATAAACTGCCTGATATGGCAATGAGCTTTTATAAGGCTGCTTTAAGAGAGCCGGCTTTTACTTGTAAATATATGGATGGTGAAGATGAATATATTTGTGATTCCATACTTTCAGATAATATAGGTTTGTGGATAACAGAGCTTACAGGTATGACAAAAGAAGAAATTGAAAGCGGAAGAGTTAAAGGGTAAAAGGCAGGTTTACAATACGGCTAATATATGGAGGTACTTATGGTAAAGAAAATAGGAATAGTAAGTTTATCAAGCGGTGTTTTAGGAGAAAGCTTTATTAAGCATGAACTTAAAATAGGTCTGGAAAGATTAAATAAATACGGTATTGAGGTTGAATTTTTGCCTAATGCACTTAAGGGTATGGACTTTATAAAAGAACATCCCGAATGTAGAGCTAAAGACTTGATAGAAGCGTTTAAGGATGACTCTATTGATATGATTTTATGTGCAATAGGAGGAGTGGATACATATAAACTTTTGCCATATCTTTTTGAAAACAATGAGCTTAAGGCGGCTGTTAAACAAAAAATATTCTTAGGCTTTTCAGATACCACCAAAAATCATTTTATGCTAAATAAAGTGGGAATAAAAACATTCTACGGCCAGGCATTTTTACCTGATATATGTGAGCTCTCAAATGATATGTTGCCATATACAAAAAAATACTTTGAGGAGCTTATCACAACAGGCAAAATAAAAGAAATACGTCCGAGTGAGTTTTGGTACAAGGAAAGAGAAGATTTCAGTGAGAATTCTATCGGAGTTGATATGGAAAAATATAAAAATACCGGATTTGAATTACTTTGCGGCAAGCCGGTATTTAAAGGTAAGATTTTGGGCGGTTGTATTGATTCAATCTATGATATATTTGATAATTCAAGATTTGAAGATACGGTATCTCTTTGTAAAAAATATGATTTATTCCCAAGTCTTAAGGAGTGGGAGAATAAAATTTTATTATTGGAGACAAGTGAGGAAAAGCCTGAACCGAAGCTATATAGAAAGATGATCGGAGCTTTAAAGGATTACGGAATATTTGATGTGCTCTCAGGTGTTTTAGTCGGCAAGCCTCAAGATGAGGTATATTATGAGGAGTATAAGCAAATTTTAATTGAGGAAATCGGAGATAAAAACTTATCCGTTGTCTATAATATAAATGTGGGGCATGCAACACCAAGGTGCATTATTCCTTTCGGAGTTGAAGCCGAGGTAAATGTAGATAAGCAGGTGATTGTTTTTGATAATTAAATCGGATGCTTGTTGCAGAAATACTTAAGGAGGCTATGTGTTTTTAAAATATAATAAAAACGAGAAGCTGGAATTCAATTATAAGAGGGCATGTGGCTTATGGTTGATTTTGGTAGCAGCAGTTATTTTAGTGGCTACTTTTGTTGGCGGAAAACAAATCATAAATATGCAGGTGTTTTGCATAGGATATATTATCAGCTTTTTTTCTGTTAATATGAATAAAAAAGTACTAAATAAATTGTCTTATGGAAGTTCCTCTGAATTTCAGAGAAAAGTGTCATTATATGCGATCATTTTATTGCTTGTTTTAATGTCACTACTTGGTGGACCTTTCTTTGCCGATGAGAATTGGAGATTGATTTGGTTGGGAGCATTGATGGCGACAGCAATACACTTTTTTATGTATTACTTTGTACATGGAAAATCAATGATTTATTTAGGTGCTGTTTGTACTTTGAATATTTTGGCAGGATATATTTTCTCAGGCGTTCCTGTAACTGTGATTGCATATATTGATGCGTCAATTAAGCTCATATTCGGAATTTACCTGTTGTTTTTTTCAAAGCCGTCAAAACAGAAATGATTTTTAGTGTATAGAGGTAAGTAAGTTGAGATATATACTTTTATTGCGTGGTATAAATGTTGGTGGAAAGAATAAAGTCGCTATGAGTGAATTGAAAGTTTTGTTAACTGAATTGGGATTTGAGGATGTTGATTCTTATATTAACAGCGGGAATTTATTTTTTAACAGTGGGGAAACCTATGAAAGTTGTATCTCTAAGATAAAACATTTATTGGAAATGAACTTTGACTTTTCAATCCCTTTTACTTTAATAAGCAAAGAAGAGTACTTGAAAGAGAAGGAGAGCCTTCCCAAATGGTGGTATGAAGAAATGGCAAGAAGAGATGTTTTATTCTTTTCTTATGATTTGGATAGAAGTAAAATCCTTGACTTTATAGATAAATCCACATTTTATAATGAAATAGTTTATATTGGAAAAAATGCTGTATTTTGGGGAAAGTATGATGAATCGGAATATCTGAAAACCACCTATCACAAAAAGCTGATAAAACAGGATTTTTACAAGCAGGTAACAATAAGGAATGGAAATACATTTGAAAAGATAGCAGAGATTCTTGAAAACGGAAAATAAAAAAGAGATGGATGAGTATTTGGATAGTATTATTGGTTTTTTATTAAAGAGAGCTGAAATGATGGATAAATCCCTTCACTAATTTAGGATTTAACATATAAGACATAAGATAGTTTTAGACGAAGTATATTTATTATAGAAGTATGGATAGTAAAGATTTAAGATATTTTAGAGAAAAGCTTGATTCGATAGATTGGAATGGAAACTTTGAAAAGGCTGAAAAAGAAAATTATGAGGTTTTGGATAGCTTATGTGAATGCATAGAATCTGAATTTAGAGAAAATAAAAGCCAAGAAATGATATCAAAAGCCCTATTACTCCTTGCAGGGAATGTCGGATGTGCAGAGGATTTTGAAAGATATGAAGAAAACTTTGTGAGTAGACTTGAAAAAGAGGGTAAACTTACAAAAGAGTTGGCAGAGTTATTTTACAATAATACGAACAGAAGACAGGGATAGTGATATATAATTTATGAAGAATGGATTGAGGATGGAGATAGCAGTCAGTGCCTGTTTACTTGGAGAAAATTGTAAATATAATGGTGGGAATTTATTTGAAAAGACAGCTAAGATTATTGAGAAGGAAAGATAAATGGACAATATAATTATAAAAGAAGCCTCTCCTGAGGATGCTTTGGCGAGAATAGAATATTCAAAAAAGATAGGATCGGAAACAGATAATTTATCATTTGGAGCGGGGGGATTTCCGATTTCCGTAGAAGGAGAGGAAGAATATATCCGTTCTGTTTTAAAAGATGAAAGATCCTGCTCATTTTTTGCATGTAGAGATGGAGAAATTATTGGAGATGTAAGCCTAAGCGGATTGCCAAGGAGGATGAATCACAGGGCGGAACTTGGTATTACGGTTTTGAAATCCGAATGGAATAAAGGGCTTGGAAGCAGATTGCTTAAAATGGCGATAGAGTATGCCAAGTCACATGGTATTGAGATAATAAATCTTGAAGTCAGAAGCGATAATTTTAGGGCAATTCATGTCTATGAAAAGTTCGGATTCAGAAAAATCGGAACCTATCCGGCATATTTTAAAATAGGAGATTCATATATAGATTTTGATATAATGTATTTGGATTTGAGATAGAGAAATAATAGTTAGAATTTGTGGAGATGACCGGTAAATGAGAACAAAAAGAGTCGTAGTAGAAAAATGGAATCCGCAATGGAAATATGAATATGAAAAGATAGTAGCTTCATTAGGCAAAGATATCATTTACAATTCAATCAAAATTGAACATGTTGGAAGTACATCAGTTGAAGGACTGTCAGCAAAACCCGTCATTGATCTTGATATTGTTATTGAAAAGGACAAATTTGCAATTATTAAAGAATTACTTAATAAAAAAGGATATGAATACGAGGGGGATTTGGGTATTGAAGGTAGAGAAGCTTTTTCATACTCCGGAAAAGAAGAATTGATGACACATCATTTATATGTATGTCCTCAAGACTCCAAAGAACTCTTCAAACATATTACATTTAGAAATTTTTTGAAAAATAATCCTGATTTAGCAGCTGAGTATTCAAATGTGAAAGAACAGGCTGCAGTACTCTATCCTGATGATATAGATAAGTATATGGAATTCAAATCAAAAATTATTGAAAAGATTTATAAGAAGTGTAGGTTATTAGAATGAAAATAGCGGTAAGTGCCTGTTTACTTGGAGAAAATTGTAAATATAACGGCGGAAATAATTACAGTGAAAAGGTAAGATATTATACCAAAGGACATGAGGTAATACCTGTTTGTCCGGAAGTCCTTGGCGGACTGCCCATTCCAAGAGAACCTGCGGAAATAGTAAACGGTATAGTCAGTCTCAAGGACGGCACATCTGTTGATAAAGAATTCCATGAAGGAGCAAGGAGAGCACTTGAGACAGTAAAAGAGCAAAATGCCGATATTGTTATATTACAGTCCAGAAGTCCCTCATGTGGAGTTAATGCAATATATGACGGATCATTTTCAGGAAAAATTATACCGGGACAGGGTGTATTTGCAGATTTATTAAGGAGAAACGGAATAAAGGCGATAGATGTCGAGGATTTATAGATAGACAGGGGGCTGTCGGCTTTCTTAATCAAAATATAGAGGTAAACAAATGAATGATATTGATATATTATTTGATAAGATAAAACAACTTTCTAAAGCTGTTACAGAATCGAAATTTTCTGATTACAGTAAACAGGGGTATGATTTATTAATCGCTATACATGATTTGGGAATTTCAAAAGATTCTGTATATAATATTTTTTTTGAATATTATAAAAGCTTAGAGGAAGGATTATCAAAAGAGTGGCTTGCGGATATGCTTGATTATATATGTGGATGGTGCAATCCTGAAAAATATATTTGGAAGGATGAGTAATTATAGGCAGTTTTTAGCTGTCTTTTTTTGATTGACAAAGAATTTCAAATATTATATACTCAAAAATGTAAACGCTTACATTATTAGAGGGCGAAAAAGAAAATAAAGTCTGAAGATATGAAGCAAATATATCGATGTATAAAGCTAAGATGTGGAAGCTGAAAGATAACATTGAAGTAGGTAAAATTATTTCAATGATAACGGATTACTGATGGCAATGGCTGCAGTAGTTAATAAAAAATATTAGGAGTATAATATGAAGGCTAAAGAGAGAATCATCCAATTTGGTGAAGGCGGTTTTTTGAGAGGATTTGTAGACTATTTCTTCCAGAAATTAAATGATAAGGGCTTATTTGAAGGCTCTGTAGTTGTCGTTCAGCCTATAAAAACGGGTATGTGTGAGATGCTTGAAGCACAAAACTGTGAATACAATCTTTTCTTAAGAGGAGTTGATAACGGTAAGGTGGTAGATGAACATACTCATATAGATGTTATCAGCAGATGTATCAATCCATATGAGGACTATGAAGGATATTTGAGTCTGGCAAAGAATCCTGATTTCAGATTTATTGTGTCAAATACTACAGAAGCAGGAATAGTGTATGAAGATGATAATAAACTCTCTGATTCACCCGCAAACAGCTTTCCGGCAAAACTAACAACGCTTCTTTATGAAAGATTTAAAGCAGGATTGTCCGGATTTATTATACTTTCATGCGAACTTATAGATCACAATGGTGAAGAGCTTTTAAAATGTTGTAAGCAGTATGCTTCCAAATGGGAGCTTGGAGCGGATTTTACTTCATGGCTTGAAAAAGAAAACAGCTTCTGCTCTACATTGGTAGACAGAATTGTTACAGGATTTCCGAGAGATGAACATAAAGCTCTTGAGGAGAGAATCGGTCAAAAGGACAATATGATGGATACAGCCGAGATTTTCCACCTTTGGGTAATACAGGGAAATCATGAAGATGAGCTTACACTGCAAAAGGCAGGCTTTAATGTAGTTTGGACCGACAATGTGGATCCGTATAAGAAGAGAAAGGTTCGTATACTTAACGGAGCACATACTTCAATGGTCTTAGCTGCAAGATTGTACGGACTTGAGACGGTAGGCGAATGCATGAAAGATGAAAAGGCATCATCACTTCTTAGAAAATCTGTGTTTGAGGAAATAATACCTACAATAGGAGATACCGAGGACAACAGGAAGTTTGGTGAGGCTGTATTTGAGAGATTTTCAAATCCTTTTATCAAGCATCAGCTTTTATCAATTGCGCTTAATTCAGTGTCAAAGTTCAGAGCAAGAGTACTTCCTACAATCTTGGAATATAAGGCCGAAAACGGAAAGTATCCTGAGATACTAAGTTTTTCATTGGCTGCACTTATTGCATTCTATAAGACGGACGAAGCAAATGACGGTGAAGAGATTGTACAGTTTATGAAGAGCGCTTCGGTAGCGGATATTTTAAAGAGAGAAGATTACTGGGGTGAAGACCTTAGCGATATGTATGATATCGTAAACAGATGGTTTGAAAAGATAGAAACAGACGGTGTAGCGGCTTGCTATGATGAGCTCTTAAAATAAGTTGTTTAAAGGTGGAGGAAACTTCACCTTTTTTATTTTGTTCTAAAGGCTTTAGTGTTGGCTGCAAATTCTTATTCCCGGGGAAGATATCAATTGAAAAAAATATGAAGAGTGATATAATTCAGTCAAGATATATAGACTGTGAAAATTAATTAGGAAGGAGTTAATGACGGTTATTTTGTGTCATCACATACAACTACAGCTATCGGACGTGAGATACAGTTTAATCAAGAGTCGGAAGAAATAAATGGGGGAAATGCCTATGCAAAAAAAGTCGATTGAGCGGATTATAGCATTTGCCATATGCAGTATAGAATTTATTATAATAATTCTTATATTGTGTATTAATGGATTTAATTCTATAAAAAAGCCAATAGGTAGTACATATTGTGCAGATCAAATTTTTGATGTAGTGAATTCAGATGCTATTTCTTTTTTTGGAACTGATTTCTATGGAGATGGGACATATATGGACACAAAGACCCGTGAATATAGAAACTATACAATAGATCCCGGTGAGAGTTTTTGTACTATTACATTGGACAACGGCTCATACGCCATATATGATTATAAGAATACAGTTTGTGTTATTACACCGGGAGTAGGGATAAAATATTATACAAGAGTGGGAAATTCAAGCGGAGCATTTGTTCTACAAAAACATGATTAGGAGTAATCAATATTATTTTCACAGTCTATTGATTTAATTGTTTTATGGAGGTTAAGATGAATAATAAAGCTGCAAAGATATCGGTATTTATATTTTTTAGTATTTTCTCTTTAAATATTTGCATCAATTCATTTGGTATCACTCCTCCTTCAAATGATGTTTTGATAAATGCTCTTTCAAAAAATGGGGAGCCTAATCAAAATGTTGTAAATAATACCGATCTATTCTTTGTATATAATGCGGTGACTGTCAGCAAAATTAAATCTGAGGATGAACTTAGAAAACTTGTCTTTGAGTCGAATACAGATACTATTGATATGAAGGACTCCAACTGGGTTGTGACGGAATATAAGCCGTCAAATGAATATTTGGAAAGAATACTTTCGTATGATAAAAACGGTAATCTTTTTGAAGCCGAAAATTTAATTTATGAGGACAAAAATTACACAACAATAGCTCTGATGTCTGAGCTTTTAGGTGAACAATACAATACAGGAATGACAAATATCCTCGTGCTTGGGGCAGACAGAGCCACCCCCTTCGGATCAGTATTGTTGGTGAAAGTTTTTGATGATAATTCATTAAAAGTAGGGGTTTTAGTCGATATTGAGAGAGATAAGATTTCCATAAAAAAGGGCTGGTATAGCTTTGATGAAATCAAAAAATTTATAGCTTTATATAATTCAGATAAAATCAGTGTGGGCAATTCAATTATAGTATTAATCGGGGGAATAATCGCTGTTTTATCGGTAGGATTTATTTTATATAAAAAATATAGTATAAGAATTATTTTATAAACTAGTAGATTTTTTAAGTGTATTTTGATGTATTTATATGATAAACTTGCATCAGTACAGATGAAAGGAGAAACAGCAAAATGAGAGTTGTTGTTGCCATTGATTCATTTAAAGGAAGTATGTCTTCTTTGGAGGCAGGTGAAGCTATATCAAAGGGAATAAGAAACGCACATAAGGATGCAGAAGTTGAAATAAGACCGCTTGCAGACGGTGGTGAGGGTACTGTGGAAGCTCTTTCCATCGGTATGGGTGGAAGACTTATAAATGTTGATGTAACAGGACCTATAGGGAGAAAAGTAAACGCTGTTTATGGAATAGTCGATTCAAGTAAAACAGCTATAATAGAAATGTCACAGGCTGCAGGCATTACACTTGTAAACGGTAATGAAAAGAACCCTTTATATACTACAACATTCGGAGTAGGAGAGCTTATAAAGGATGCCATAAATAAAGGCTGCAGACATTTTGTGGTTGGAATAGGCGGTTCCGCAACAAATGACTGTGGAATAGGAATGCTTCAGGCACTGGGGTATGAGTTCCTTGATAAAGAAGGTAATCAGGTGGGATTTGGAGCAAGCGGTGTCAGAGATATTGTAAGCATAAGAGATGAGAATGTAATAAAAGAGCTTTCGGAATGTTATTTCAGAGTGGCATGTGATGTAAACAATCCTTTATGCGGAGATTTGGGATGTTCTGCAATATACGGACCTCAAAAGGGTGCTACCAAGGAAATGGTAGCTGATATGGACGGATGGCTTAAGAACTATTCAAAAATTGTAAAAGAAAAATATCCTACTGCAGACAGTGAATATCCCGGAACCGGTGCGGCAGGCGGACTTGGATATGCATTCTTTAACTTTACAAATTCAAAGCTTGAATCGGGAATAAAAATAGTCCTTGGTGAGACAAAGCTTGAGGAATATGTAAAGGATGCGGATATAGTGGTTACAGGAGAGGGCAGACTCGATCATCAGACAGTTATGGGAAAGGCTCCTGTAGGTGTAGCAAACATCGCAAAGAAGTATAACAAAAAAGTTATAGCATTCTCAGGAAGTGTAACAGAGGATGCAGGAGTTTGTAATGAACACGGTATTGACGCCTTCTTTCCTATCTTAAGAAGAATAGTTACATTGGAAGAAGCGATGCAAACAGATACTGCAAAGAAGAATCTGACAGATACTGCGGAGCAGGTATTCAGGTTATTGTAAAAATAAAATCCTCGGGATTTTGGAATTCACCAAATCCCGAGGATTAGTTTTATAATTTAAGATCACCTGTCTTTACCAGACCCATCTTTTTCACGAACATATGAATAACAGGTGTGATAACAGCCGGAAGAACAAATGATATAAATATAAGTCCTATCCAGTCAAATGAAGTAATGGAAGCTTTGCTTCCGTTTGCAATATCGCTTACCCAACCTGTATACACTCCGATCTGCCCTACAAGACCGCATGTACCCATACCTGATGATACGGCAGCACCGTTCATTTGCAGTTTAAATATACATGTAGCAATAGGTCCTGTAATCATTGATGTAATACATGGTGCAATCCAAATGCGTGGATTCTTTACTATATTGCCCATTTGCAACATGGATGTTCCAATACCTTGAGATATAAGTCCTGACCATTTGTTCTCGGGAAATGAAATAATTGCAAAGCCGACCATCTGTGCACAGCAGCCTGCCAAAGCGGCACCGCCTGCAAGTCCTGTAAGTCCAAGAGCCGCACAAATGGCTGCCGATGATATAGGAAGTGTAAGTGCTACACCGACAAGGAGTGAAACCAGTATACCCATAAGGAAAGGTTGAAGGCTTGTAGCCCACATAATCACTGTTCCAAGTTTCATAGCGGCTTTTCCAAGAGTTGGAGCAAGTATAGCGGATAAGAAGATACCGACAGATATCGTTACAAGAGGTGTAACAAGAATATCTATCTTGGTTTCCTTTGAAACCATTTTTCCGACTTCAGACGCTATAATAGCAACAAATAATACTGCCAATGGTCCGCCTGCACCCCCCAGTGCATTGGAAGCGAAACCTACAGTAATCAAAGAAAATAGTACAAGTGGCGGAGTATTGAGTGCATAGCCGATAGCAACAGCCATTGCCGGACCGCTCATAGCACTTGCCAGAGATCCTACAGTATATTCAACCCCTGCAATAGTAGCAACCGTACTCGTAAGAAAAGAAATTTGAAATTGCTTACCTACAGTATTTATAATAGTACCTATAAGCAGTGAACAAAACAGTCCCTGTGCCATAGCGCCCAATGCATCAATGCCGTAACGCTTGGCTGAAATTACAATATCTTTCCTTTTGAAAAATAATTTTAGCTTTTCCATAGAAGTCCTCCATAGACGTGTATTTTTGTTTCAATGTTTATTCTAGGATTAAATTGAAATTTGTCAAGAAAAAATATTTATATATTGACGGTTATACTTGTATATGATAGAATACTAAGGATTAAGGATGCAAAGTCCTTTTTTTTTGGATTTTCAAGTCTAATTCGAACAATGGAGGTGGAGATTGTGCGTACAAAGATAACACTTGCTTGTACAGAGTGCAAGCAGAGAAACTATAATACGACAAAGGATAAGAAAAATCATCCTGACCGTATGGAAATTAAAAAGTATTGTAGGTTCTGTAGAACTCATACAGTGCATAAGGAAACAAAATAGGAGTAATTATGGCTGAAGGAAAAAGCGGAAAGATATCTGACTTTTGGAAGGGAATAAAGACAGAGTTTAAAAAGATAGTATGGCCGACAAAGGATGATATTGTAAAGCAGACTATTGCTGTTATTTCATCATCTATTGTACTTGGTATTATAATATCAATACTTGACTTTATCTTCAAATTTTTACTAAACTTTGTTCTTAAATAGGTGAAAATATGGCAGAGGCACAATGGTTCGTAGCCCATACTTATTCAGGCTATGAGAATAAAGTAAAAGTAGATATTGAAAAGACAATTGAGAATCGCGGACTTCAAGATCAGATACTTGAGGTTACGGTTCCTATGGAGACCATACTTGAAGTAAAAAATGGTGTCGAAAAATCGTCAGATAAAAAACTTTTCCCCGGATATGTTCTTATACATATGTATATGAATGATGAAACCTGGTATGTTGTAAGGAATACCAGAGGCGTTACAGGTTTCGTAGGCCCGGGAAGCAAGCCGGTACCACTCACCGAAGATGAACTTGTAGCACTTGGCTACAGCGGCAATGCCGCAAAGCCTGAAGCAAGACTTGAGGTTGACCTTAAGGAAGGCGATATGGTTACAGTCATCAGCGGAGCATGGAAGGATACCGTGGGAGTGATTACCGCTGTCAACGAAAAGAGGAAAACTGTTTCTATTAACGTAGAAATGTTTGGACGCGAGACAAAAGTAGAGCTCGAGTTCACAGAAGTTAAGAAGATGTAATTTATTACATAGTTGCATTTATTTAAATGCGTGGGAGGGAAATCCCCGAAATTACCACAAGGAGGTGCCATATGGCAAAGAAAGTTACAGGATATATCAAATTGCAGATACCTGCTGGTAAAGCAACACCGGCTCCACCTGTCGGTCCGGCTCTCGGACAGCATGGTGTAAACATAGTTGAGTTTACAAAGCAGTTTAATGCAAGAACAGCAGATCAGGGAGACTTAATCATCCCTGTTGTTATCACAGTTTATGCAGATAGAAGCTTTAGTTTCATAACTAAGACTCCACCGGCTGCAGTTTTACTTAAGAAAGCATGTAAAATCGCTTCAGGTTCAGGCGTACCTAACAAGACAAAGGTAGCTAAGATTACAAGAGCACAGCTTGAGGAAATCGCTACTCTTAAGATGCCTGATCTTAACGCAGCAAATATTGATTCAGCTATCTCTATGATAGCAGGTACAGCCCGCTCAATGGGTATCACAGTAGAAGACTAATTTAGGAGGTAATATACATGAAACACGGAAAAAGATATGTTGAAGCTGCCAAATTAGTTGATCGTAGCGTACAGTATGATGCAAGCGAGGCAGTAGCTTTAATTAAGAAGACAGCAGTTGCTAAGTTCGATGAAACAATAGAATTACATATAAGAACAGGTCTTGACGGACGTCATGCAGACCAGCAGATTCGTGGTGCAGTAGTTCTACCACACGGAACAGGTAAGACTGTAAAAATCTTAGTATTCGCAAAGGGACCAAAGGCTGATGAGGCTTTGGCTGCCGGAGCTGACTATGTTGGAGCAGAGGAGCTTATTCCAAAGATCCAGAATGACGGTTGGTTAGATTTTGATGTTATCGTTGCAACACCTGATATGATGGGCGTTGTAGGACGCCTTGGTAAGGTACTCGGACCTAAGGGACTTATGCCGAACCCTAAGGCAGGTACAGTTACAATGGATGTTACAAAGGCTATCGCAGACATCAAAGCAGGTAAGGTAGAGTATCGTCTTGATAAGACAAACCTCGTTCACGTACCTGTAGGAAAGGCTTCATTCAGTGAGCAGCAGCTTTTGGAGAACTTCCAGAGCATTATGGATGCTATCAATAAGGCAAAACCAAGCACAGTTAAGGGTGCTTATCTTAAGAGTGTAGTTTTAACATCAACAATGGGTCCGGGAATCAGACTCAACGTTGCTAAAATTACAGGCTAATAGCTAATATAATAAAGACGCGCAGACTGCCATGTACTCGTAAAGAGTATGTGGCAGTTTTACTGTATAGACAAAAATTTCAGATTGGAGTATGTAATGGAAAAAGTTTTAGGTGTTATACTTTTATTTGTGATAGGTTTCGGACTTCGTTATCTAATGCGCATGCTTATGAGAGGTGCATTTAGATTGACAGGTAATGCTGTTAGAAAGATAGCTAATAAAGGGAACAACAATAGAGAAGATCAAAACGATTCTAATAAGCCGGCGGCAAGGTATGTAGATTAAGGCGGGAGTAATAGAAACAATGATGCCGGTATAAAGTCACTGTTGCCAAAGTTATAGTTAAAATAGATAATTTGATTTTAAAACTTGAAAATAGTATATGTATATATTAACATATAGGTAAGAAAATTCGGATGTTATAACGTGATTATATTTACAACTAAATAAATATTTAAAATATTTGAGAATATATAGGGGATATGCTTATGGGCAAAGGAGTAAAATTCAGACTGACTATTACAATATTATTGTTTGTGTTGTTTTTTGCACAATATGTAATTACACATGTGAAAAGAAAAATAATTATAAAGAATAATATATTCTATGGTGTTGAAGACGGTCTATTTGAGAGTAAACTCAGTCTAAAAGAATTAACTGTTCCTGCAGGAGTTAAATCAATATCTACGTATGCCTTTTTAGGCTGTGAGAATATTGAAGTTGTGGAATTACCTGATACACTTGAAAGTATTGGAGAACTTTCATTTATGGGCTGTGGAAAACTTAAGCATATTAAAATACCGGAAAATGTAAAAGATATAGGTATGGGGGCATTTTATGAATGTTCAAGTTTAAAAAATGTGGAATTACCCGAAGGTTTGGAGAAAATAAATGCTGCAACATTTAAAGATTGTATTGCTTTGGAAAAAATAAATATTCCTCCGGGAGTAAATGAGGTTGACGAGTCTGCATTTTCAAACTGTAAAGAATTGAAAGAAATAGAGCTGAATGAAGGTTTAAAAAATATAGGAAGTGAAGCCTTTTCAGACTGCGAAAAAATACAGAGTATAGAAATCCCGGATTCAGTCGAGCGGATAAATTCCTATGCGTTCAAAGGTTGTAAAAAACTTTCTGAAATATATATGTCTAAGGGAATAAAATATATTGAGGAAGGTACATTTGAAGGTACAAAGTATTATGAAAGAGGAATTGGGGAAGATGAAAATGGAATATATATAGGTGATGCACTTATAAAATATGAGAATAAAGACAGTAAAATAATAGTAAGAGAGGGTACAAGAGTGATTGCAAGTAAATCCTGTGCAGAATTAGACTCTTTACTTACGGTTGTATTGCCTGAAAGTATTGTGGCTATAGGGGATGGAGCTTTTGCAAATTGCAGAAATTTATCGTATGTGGAAATGGAAACAAATCCGGATACAGTAGGTGTAGGAGCATTTGAAAATACATACTGGCTTGAGCATCTGGAAAAAGACGAATATGGATGTAAATATTTTAAAAATATACTCCTGGAATATACAGACGGGGAAGGCTATGTAAAGATCAAAGAAGGAATAAAGTATATAAATGATGAGATGTTTTTAAACTCTGAAAAAATAGAAAAGATTGAGATTCCAAAAAGTGTAGAAATTATAGGTAGGAAAGCTTTTAGCGGATGCACAAATTTAAAGGAGTGTATATTTGAGGAAGAAAGCAATATTAAAAAAATTTATGAGGAAGCCTTTAAGGAATGTACAAGCCTTAAAGAAATAGAGATTCCTGAGAGTACCACTTATCTGGGTGGAAAAGCCTTTGAAGATTGTGAGTCACTTGAAAAAGTTGTATTTAAGGAAGGTTGTGATATCAAAATATTGAATATGGGAGTATTTTGGGGTTGCTCTAATTTAATAGAAATCACTTTACCTTCAAGTCTTGAAGAGGTATATTTTGCCGCTTTTTCATATTGTGAAAGTCTTGAAAAAATAAGATTTCCCGAAAGTATAAAGTATATAGACAGCTCCGCTCTGGAGATATGTAAGAATCTGAAGCAAATAGAGGTACCTTTAAACATAAAAAATAAATTTGAAAAAGTAAAAAAATCAATTAATTTTGGAGGTGCACATCCTAAAGTTATATACTATTAAATTCATTTATCATAGATAAAGCGAAATCAGAGGAGAGGACAGCTATGTTCAAAATAAATAACTGCCTTTCGTAAAATTGACACAGTATATACACAGTGTTATTATGTTAAGGCAAAGAGAATACTATACACCTATCAGATAATAAGGATTTTGTAGCTTGTGTACAAAGCCGGGATTGGATTGATGAGTATGAACCGGCTATAGAAGCTAAAATAGATGTTAATTCTCAATAATATACTTGTTTGAACTTTCCAAATGTTGTATACTATTTCTACAAAAACATAGCTTGGTAGGAGGTTTATATGCCTGTAGTAGAGAGTCTGATTTGCAAAGAGGCGGATGGTAAACTTAGTTTTGGAAATTATATTCTTGGTACAAAATCAAAGGTAGAAGATTTTGCACATGAGGGGGACGTATATAAGGTAAAGACATTTAAGGAGATAACAAAGCTTGAAAGAAATTCGGCTTTTGTGTATGAATCGGTTCCGGGTAGTACAGTAATGGAATTTGAAACCACACCAAATATAACTTCTTTTGATATATACGGTTTTGGGGATACTCAAATAACTATCGGCTTGGAAGAAGATACGGAATATGAGGTTTATGTCGATGATGTAAGTATCGGAGGCATGAAGACCAATCTATCAGGTAAGCTTATATTTAGTGTTGAGCTAAGTGAGAACGGATCAAAGGTTTTAATCAAAAAAAGATAGTTGCATGGGCATATCGGTAAGCCGGATATGCCCATTTTAAATAGAAAGGTTTTTATGGCAAAAGCAAAGTCCAGTGCATTCTTTTGTAAGGAATGCGGATATGAGTCACCGAAATGGTTGGGACAATGCCCTATGTGTAAGGCATGGAACAGTCTTGTGGAAGAGCCTGTAGCAAAGACAAAGACGGTAAGCAGAGGAATATCTGCAAATACATATAAAAAGCCTGCTAAGCTGTCTGAAATACAGCTGGAAGATGAGGACAGATTTAAGACAGGTTTTGAGGAACTTGACAGAGTACTTGGCGGTGGAGTGGTAAGAGGTTCACTTGTTTTGGTAGGTGGAGATCCGGGAATTGGAAAGTCCACATTATTGCTTCAGGTTTGTAAGAACATATCGGATGATAACAGAACAGTGCTTTATATCTCAGGTGAGGAGAGTTTAAAGCAGATAAAGATGAGAGCAAAGAGAGTGGGAGAAATCACAGATAATTTAAGTTTTCTATGTGAGACCAATCTCAATATTATAAAAGAAACCGTGCTGAGTGAAAAGCCGGATGTGGTAGTCATAGACTCTATACAGACTATGTTTAATGAAGAGGTGGCGTCGGCTCCGGGTAGTGTAAGTCAGGTAAGAGAATCCACAAATCTATTAATGCAGGTGGCAAAGGAAAATAATATTGCTATATTTATAGTCGGACATGTAACAAAAGAAGGACAGGTTGCAGGTCCGAGAGTGCTTGAGCATATGGTAGATACGGTACTATATTTTGAAGGTGACAGATTTGCTTCATACAGAATACTCCGTGCTGTCAAGAACAGATTCGGTTCTACAAATGAGATAGGTGTATTTGAAATGCAGCAGGTGGGACTTATAGAAGTAAAAAATCCTTCCGAATTTATGCTATCCGGCAGACCGCAGAATGCTACAGGAGCGGCCGTAGCTTGTTTGATGGAGGGGACAAGACCGATACTGGTTGAAGTACAGGCTTTGGTGGTACCCACGGCGTTCGGACTTCCGAGGAGAACTTCCACCGGAACGGATGTAAACAGAATAAATCTTTTGATGGCGGTTATAGAAAAAAGATGTGCACTTGCAATGAGCAGATATGATGCATATATAAATATAGCCGGTGGACTTAGAATAAATGAGCCTGCACTGGATTTGTCAATTATTATGTCGCTTATCTCAAGTATGAAAAACAGGACAATAGATGAAAAGACGGTAATATTCGGAGAGGTGGGACTATCAGGCGAAGTAAGAGCTGTAAGTATGCCTGAGATTAGGATTAGAGAGGCTATGAAGCTTGGATTTGAGATTTGTATTTTACCGATGGTATGCCTTGAGAAGATTTCATTTAAGGGAAATATAAAGCTTATAGGTGTAAGAAATATAAATGAAGCGGTCTCACTTTTAAATTGATAAAAGTTAAAGGAAAGAGAAAAAATGGATGAGAAAACAAATGTAATGAGACTTTTGGATCAAAAGAAGATAAAGTATAATCATTATTCGTATATAGATACTCCGGCTACAAATGGTGTAGAAGTTGCAAATCTCTTAAATCAGGATGAGAGAATGGTTTTTAAGACATTGGTAACAGTTGGAAAGAGTAAGGCAAACTATGTATTTGTAATACCGGTGGCAGAGGAGCTTAACTTAAAGGAGGCGGCAAAAGCTGTAGGTGAAAAATCTATAGAAATGTTGAAGTCAAAGGATTTATTGCCTCTTACAGGATATATACATGGGGGTTGTTCTCCGATAGGTATGAAAAAGAGATTTACCACTGTAGTTGATTCAACAGCTTTGGATTATGAAAATATTATATTCAGTGCAGGCAAAATCGGTTATCAGGTGGAGATGGATCCAAAAGAAATTGAAAAATTTGTGCCTGTAAGTTTTGCCGCATTGACATAGGTTAAGTCCATGATAAATGTCGGTGTGTTGGCACATGTAGATGCCGGAAAAACTACATTGATAGAGGCGATACTCTACAAGACAGGAAAGCTCAGAAAAACAGGAAGAGTGGATTTCGGGGACAGCTTTTTGGATAATGACGAATATGAAAGGAAAAGAGGAATAACTATATTTTCAAAGCTTGCAAGAACAAGTATAGATGATATAGAAATAAATATAATTGATACCCCGGGACATGTAGATTTCAGTGCGGAAATGGAAAGAACTATTTCCGTACTTGATATTGCAGTTCTCGTAATCAGCGGAAGTGAAGGCGTACAATCACATTCACATACTCTTTTCAGATTATTAAGAGAAGCAAATATACCTACTGTAATATTTGTAAATAAAATAGACAGTGATAAGTTTGACAAGGCTAAAGTATTGGAGGGTCTTAAAAAATCTCTTTCAAAAAATATAGTGGACTTTTCAAAGGAAAATAAGATGCTTTTAGAAGAGGTTGCAGCCTGTGATGAGGACCTTATAGAAAAGTTTATTGAAGGGGAAGATATAACAAAATCCGATATAAGCTTTTGTATAGAGAATTCAAAGGTATTTCCTACTATATTCGGTTCCGGATTAAAACTTATTAATATAGAAGGAATACTTGAAATTATAAAAGAATATGTACACGAAAAGACGTATTCGGATGAACTTTCAGGAATAGTATACAAGATAAAATATGATGAAAACGGAAACAGACTTTCCTTTATAAAGCTTCTTGGTGGAAGCCTGAAGGTAAAGGATACACTCTTTGATGAAAAGATAAATCAGATAAGAGCTTATGACGGTGAAAAATACATAGCTATAGAAAATGCCTTTGCAGGTGATATTATAGCAGTAACAGGACTGTCAAAAGTTCATGCAGGTGATACATTCGGAGATGTGAAAAGGCCTGTACAAAAGCTTTTACCGGTACTCAGCTACAATATGGTATTCCCCGACGATATAAGTATAAATCAAATATACCCGAAGCTTTTACAGATATTTGATGAGATACCTGAAATAAAAATGGAGTATGATGAAGAACTTGCTAAAATCAAGGTAAACTTGATGGGTGAAGTTCAGATAGATCTTATAAAAAATCTTATCGGTGAGAGACTCGGGTTAAACTGCGATTTTATAGACGGCGGTATTATTTATAAGGAAACTATAGCAGGATATATCGAGGGTGTAGGTCACTTTGAGCCTTTAAGACATTATGCCGAAGTGCATATACTTATCAGTGAAGGCGAGAGAGGAAGCGGCATAGTATTTGTAAATGAGGTGTCGGATGATGAGCTTCCTAAAAATTATCAGAGTCAGGTAAGAAATATTGTTGAATCTTCAAAGTTTAGAGGTGTACTTACAGGCAGCGAGCTTACTGATGTGGTGCTTACCTTGGTAGCAGGTAAAGCGCATGAAAAGCATACCGAGGGCGGAGATTTTCTTGAAGCTGTAAACAGAGCTGTAAGGCATGGATTGATGTATGCCAAATCAATTTTATTGGAGCCGTACTATGATTTTGAAATAAACATACCTATGACTTCGCTTGGTAGGCTTTTAAATGATTTAAACAATATGAATGCAGAGGATATAAGCTATGAGGGTGGAGAGACTCTCAGAGTGACGGGATATGCACCTACCGTCAATATACAAAACTATGGAAGTACGCTTTTATCATATACCAAAGGTCTTGGACAGATAGGATTTAGTCTAAGAGGATTTTTGCCATGCCATAATGCAGATGAGATTATAGAGAGCAGTTCGTATATTGCGGAGTTTGATACAAAGAATACTCCGGACTCCGTATTTTGTTCTCATGGCGAGAGTTTTATAGTGCCGTGGAGTGAAGTATTTAACTATATGCATTTGCCTTTAAAGAAGTTTGAGCTTGTAAAAAAAGAGGAGAAGATAGAGACAGTACGTTCCACTTATGATGCCACAAAAGCCGACAGCGAAGAGCTTTTGGCCATATTTGAAAGAACATACGGTAAGGTGACTCCAAGAATAGGAGACTGGGATGCACCTGTAAAGAGAACACCTGAAAGAGAGTATGTTTATAAAGAAAGAGCAAAAAAGAGACATTACTTGCTGGTTGACGGATATAATATTATTTTTGCTTCAAAGTCGTTAAATGAACTTGCACAGATAAATATAGATGCGGCAAGAGACAGACTTGTTGAACTTCTTATAGATTATAATGCCTATAAGGATTATGAGATTATTGTTGTATTTGATGCCTACAGACTTGTAAATCATCCTACGGAGGTGCAGAATTTCTCGGGTGTATATGTGGTATATACAAAGACTGCGGAAACAGCCGATCAGTATATAGAAAAGACAACACATGAAATGATAAAAAGATATGATGTCACCGTAGCAACATCAGACGGTATTGAGCAGATTATTATAAGAGGTAAGGGGGCAATACTTATCTCTGCAAGGGAGTTTTTAAAGAATCTTGAGGATACCAAAGAGGCTTTCAGAAAAGAACATATAGAAAAGACTTCAGTTACAAACAGATTGTTTGATTCTTTAGAAGGAGAGTTAAAAGAAAAAATAGAAAACATCAGACTTGGTAAAAAAGAAGAGCCCTAGCAAATGCCGGGGCTCTTTCTTTTTATTGGATACCAATATTTGAATAAAGAATCAGGTATGACAGCTGCCTGAGCAACCACCACATCCTCCACCACAGGAGGATTTTCCACTTTTCTTATCTTTATAAATTGATCTTATAATAAGACCTACTACGCCGACCAATGCAGCTGAAATAACAACTGTTGCTACCATAATGATCTCCTTTCTTTAATAAAACAATTTATGCGTAAGCTTTTAGAATATATTATTTTTCTTCAGAAGGCTTGCGCACAAGACCGTAAATAATAGCTGCGATTCCGATAAATCCGAAGATTGTACCGATACCGAACTTACCTGTAATTATAAGTGATCCTATCTGATATATAATCATAGCTACGATATAGGCAAACACACATTGATATCCTACAGCAGTCCAGAACCATTTTACACTGTTCATCTCTCTTCTGATAGCACTCATCGCTGCAATACAAGGAGCACACAGAAGGTTGAATACAAGGAATGAATATGCTGAGATAGGTGTGTAGTCGGCACGTAAAAGCTGCCAGATACCCTCACCTGTGTCGGCATTGACATCAGATACATGGTATAGAATACCGAATGTACCTACGACATTCTCTTTTGCCATAAGTCCTGTGATAGCTGCAACTGCAGGCTTCCATGTACCCCATCCAAGAGGAGCGAAAATCCAAGCAAATGCGTTTCCGATATTTGCAAGAAGAGAAATATCCATCTGATCTTCAGTAAGATATGTAAATGAACCGTCTACAAATCCGAAATAGCTGAGGAACCATATAAGGATAGTTGCAAGTGTAATAACTGTACCTGCCTTTTTTACGAAGCTCCAACCTCTTTCAGCCATTGATCTGAGGATTGAACCTGCTGTAGGAAGGTGATATGCAGGAAGCTCTATAACAAAAGGTGAAGGATCGCCTGAAAACAGCTTGGTCTTCTTAAGCATGATACCTGAGACGACAATAGCGGCAATACCTACAAAGTAAGCTGATGAAGCAACCCACGCGTCATTATCAAACAATGCACCTGATATAAGTGCTATAATAGGAAGTTTTGCAGAACATGGAATAAATGTGGTTGTAATAACCGTCATTCTTCTGTCATGCTCACTCTCAATAGTTCTTGAAGCCATAATTCCAGGAACACCACAACCTGTACCTATAAGGATTGGAATAAAGCTCTTACCTGAAAGTCCGAATCTTCTAAAAACCCTGTCCATAACGAATGCAATTCTCGCCATATATCCGCAAGCCTCTAAGAAAGCGAGGAAGAAGAAGAGTGTAAGCATCTGAGGAAGGAATCCGAGTACGGCACCTACACCGGCAATAATACCGTTTACAATAAGACCGACAAGCCACTCGGCAACGCCGGCAGACTCAAGGAAACCTTGAACACCGGGCTGAATAATTTCTGCAACCAAAACATCATTTACCCAATCGGTCATTGCTGTACCTACAGTGGTAATAGAAATATAATAAACGGCAAACATGATAGCTGCGAATATCGGAAGACCCAAAATTCTGTTTGTAACTATCTTATCAATCCTATCTGAAAGACTTACATAGTCTTTATTTTTAACCTTATAAAAACTTGCAATAACTGTTGATATATAATTGTATCTCTCGGATGTGATAATACTTTCGGCTTCATCATCCATAGTATCTTCACATTTTGTTATAATTTTTTCAATTTTAGCCAATGTGCTGTCTGAAAGATTTAACTGCTCAATAGCCTTGTCATCTCTTTGGAACAACTTAACTCCGTACCATCTTCTTTGAAGCTCGGGTACACTGCTTGGAAGAAGAGCGATGATATCTTTGATAGCTTCTTCTACATTCTTGTCAAACTCTTGCTTTTCCTTTGGAAGAGTGTGACTCTTAGCTATTTCAATAGCTTTTTCTGCAGCTTCCATAACACCTGTACCCTTAAGTGCGGATATTTCCACAACAGGGCAGCCAAGCTTTTCACTCATTTTATCAAGATCAAGCTTGTTTCCGCTTTTTTCAAGCACATCGAGCATGTTTACCGCGATAACAACAGGTACACCTAACTCTGTGACCTGTGAAGTAAGATATAAGTTTCTCTCAAGGTTTGTACCGTCGATTATATTAAGTATCGCATCAGGCTTTTCATTGAGAACATAGTTTCTTGCTACAACTTCCTCCAATGTATATGGAGAGAGAGAATAAACACCCGGAAGGTCTGTAATAATAACATCTGTATGTCCTTTAAGTTTTCCTTCCTTCTTTTCAACGGTAACACCGGGCCAGTTTCCAACTGTCTGGTTTGAACCTGTCAAGGCATTAAATAAAGTAGTTTTACCGGTATTCGGGTTTCCGGTAAGCGCAATTCTGATTGCCATATTAGCTCCTTATCTTGTTATTTCAATATTTTCCGCATCTGCTTTTCTGATAGAAAGCTCGTATCCTCTAACAGTAACCTCAATAGGGTCACCAAGAGGAGCTACCTTACGTACATGAATAGTTGTACCCTTTGTTACACCCATATCCATGATTCTTCTTTTTATAGGACCTTCGCCATGAACTCTGGCAACAGTAACGGTCTCACCGATTTTTACATCTCTTAAAGTATCCATTCCATTCTCCTTTCCGCATTATAATAAGTGATTTCTGAAAACATACAATGGAAAATCCATTGGCGAATGTAGTGCTTACATTCTATAATTAAAATTTAGGGGCAACTTAGATCATTATTTTTGAGGCCAATTCCTTGCTGATTGCTACTCTTGAATCCTTGATATTAACTATCAAGTTTCCTGCCATAGCATTGACAACAGTGATTTTGCCGTCAACAACAAAGCCGAGGGTTGCTAAAAAAGTCTTATCTTTTTCACGACCTCCGATTTGCTTTATTGTGTATTCTTCACCTAAGTTAGCCATAAGTAATGGCATCATAACTCCTCCTTTTCATGAAACATGTCTAATACTAATACATTCTATAGGTTAGCATACACTAACATTAAATGCAAGATTTTTTTAAGGAAAAGTTAGAGTTTACTTACTGAATTTGCCAAATATTAGCAAAAACTAACTAAAAAGTATTTAATAAAATACAATATTCACGTGGAAAAGCCTTGTTTTGGGGTAAATTTTCTATTTACAAGAATTTAAGTTTATGCTATATTATTACCGTAATAAATTTTATAAAATATAATTGTTAAATTTAGTTAAAGCTAACTTAAGGAGGTTAATATGTTTTTACTTAATGGTTTTGGATGGAAGAAGTTCGGTTTGTTTGCAGCAGGTACACTCTTTGGTACAGCAGGAATTAAGTTGCTTTCAAGCAAGGATGCTAAGAAGGCATATGCACAGGGTACAGCAGCAGTGCTTCGTATGAAGGAATGTGTAATGGATACAGTTTCATGTGTACAGGAGAATGCAAGTGATATTTTAGCAGAGGCTAAGGATATCAACGAAGAGCGTGCAGCAAAGGAAGCTGAAGGTAACATCGAAGAGTAATTTCTCTTATCAGTAATATAAAGTTTTTAGTATAAGGAAGAGTCTGACTCTTCCTTAAGTTATAAGAAGATGTAGAGGGATAAAAAGTGAATTGTAGAATTTTGCATGAGTCAAACAGAAGAATGCGTGTGCGCATGGCTCAAAAAAGAATGTCGGTAAAAGAAGCGGATTTGCTTCAGTATTATTTGGAAGGCTTTGATTTTATCAGAAAAGCCGTTGTATATGAAAGAACCTGCGATGTCGCTATTTATTATAAGGATAATACAAGAGATGCAGTTATAAATAAACTTAAAAAATTTGATTATAATAATCCTAAGCTCCTTGAGAGTATGCCAAGTACTTCAGGAAGACAGATAACAAGAGATTTTCAGGAGAAGATGGTGGGAATGCTCATGTTTACAGGCGTGAGAAATATGTTTTTCCCAAATATAATCAACAATATTTATACAATTGTTAAGGCTGCTCCTTACATATATAAAGGACTTAAGTGTTTGTTTAAGTTAAAGTTTGAGGTTGATTTGCTTGATGCACTTTCAATAGGAATATCTATTGCACAGGGTAATTTCTCAACAGCAGGTTCACTTATGCTTTTGCTTGGTGTAGGTAATGAGCTTGAGGACTGGACACATAAGAAGTCTGTAGACGACCTTGCGAGAAGTATGTCATTAAATGTAGATAAGGTATGGCTTGTAACAGATGACGGCGAGGTTTCGGTTCCTATTTCACAGATTCAGTCAGGTGACATAATCAGAGTACATACAGGAAATGTAGTGCCTGTTGACGGAGAGATGGTAAGTGGTGAGGCTATGTTAAATCAGGCATCTCTTACAGGTGAATCCGTTCCTGTGGAAAAAAGAACAGGATCAAGAGTTTATGCAGGAACAGTAGTAGAAGAGGGAGAATGTCTGTTAAAGGTAACTGTTACTACAGGACAGAGCAGATATGATAAAATCGTATCTATGATTGAGGAGAGTGAAAAGCTTAAATCAAATACTGAAAATATGGCAAACAGACTTGCAGACAGACTTGTACCTTATTCATTACTTGCAACAGGACTTACATATCTGTTTACAAGAAATGTAACAAGAGCATTGTCGGTTCTTATGGTGGATTTCTCATGTGCATTGAAGCTTTCCATGCCTCTTGCGGTACTTTCTGCAATGAGAGAGGCCGGAAATAGTAAAATCACTGTAAAGGGTGGAAAGTTTATGGAGGCAATTGCAAATGCGGATACTATAGTATTTGACAAGACAGGTACTCTGACTTATGCTTGCCCAAAGGTAGAAAGAATTATCGGAATTGACGGAGATGATGAGAATCAGCTCTTAAAGATTGCTGCATGTCTTGAGGAGCACTATCCTCACTCTATTGCAAATGCTGTGGTAAAAGAGGCTAAAGAAAGAAAGATTCGTCATAAAGAGATGCATTCAGAGGTGCAGTATATAGTTGCACATGGTATTGCAAGTAAAATAGAAGGTGACAAAGTTGTAATAGGAAGTTATCATTTTGTAATTGAGGATGAAAAAGCTTTTCTTAGTGAAGATGCTAAGAAAAAGCTTTCAGAGCTTGATCACAGATATTCACATCTGTTTATGGCTATTGCAGGAAGACTTGCAGCTATTATTGAGATTGCAGATCCTCTAAGAGCCGAAGCAAAGGATGTTTTAAAGAAATTAAAAGCTCTCGGAATTAAAAAGACAGTTATGATGACAGGAGATAATATCCACACGGCCGAAGCTATTGCAAAAGAGGTAGGAGTAGATAAATTCTACGCTGAAGTATTGCCTGAGGATAAGGCAAGCTACGTGGAAAAAGAAAAGGCAAAGGGCAGAACCGTAATAATGATCGGTGACGGTATAAACGACTCACCTGCATTATCGGCTGCAGACTGCGGTATTGCAATCAGTGAAGGTGCGGCAATTGCCAGAGAGATAGCTGATGTATGTATATCAGCTGATGATTTAAATGATCTTGTAAGATTAAAAGAACTTTCAAATAAGCTTACAAGAAGAGTTCACTCAAACTTCAGATTTATTATGGGATTTAACGGTTCTCTGATAGGTCTTGGTATTTTGGGAATACTTGCTCCGGGAACATCATCACTGCTTCACAATTTGTCAACTGTAGGTATATCACTTTCAAGTATGACAAATCTCTTACCGGAGAATTAAGAAAAATGATTTTAATATATTCGGACATCTTTTGATGTCCGATTTTTACAAAGATAACCAAAAAAGTTGCAAATATTTGATAATTGTGACATTTTTAGGTATAATATCAGCATAAACAGTAAGCAGGAATTTATTAAAGAAGGAGGTAATTATGGTTATACAGGAAGCTGCCGAGATGTATCTGGAGACAATACTCAGTTTAAAGAAAAAGACGGGAGTTGTAAGGGCAGTTGACATTGCAAGAGAAATGGGATATTCAAAGCCGACTATAAGTGAGCAGATGAAAAAGTTCAGAGAAAACGGCTATGTTGAAGTTGACAATGAAGGACATATCACATTGACTGAAAAGGGCCTGGAGATTGCTGAATCTACACTTGAAAGACATATCGCATTAGGTGAAATTTTACAAAAGATGGGTGTAAGCAAGGAAACAGCGATAGAAGATGCCTGCAGAATAGAACACTATATCAGTGAAGAGACATTTGAATGTTTTAAGGAATATTTTAAGAATAAATAGTCTAAAGAAAAAGCCTATAGATCTGTGACGGATTTATGGGCTTTTGTCAAAAAAATATCTAAATGTATTTTATCAGATACTTTATTGAAAAATATTTATTTACACTGTAAACTTAACCCGATTTATATTAAGTTAGTTGGAAGTAAGAGGTAAAATATGGGATTACATATAGTAAATGAGGCCAATAAATGTCTGCAATGTAAAAAACCGCTTTGCAGCAGTCATTGTCCTATAACAACATCAATACCACAGGTTATATCACTTTTTAAAGAAGGAAAGATAATGGAGGCCGGAGAAATTCTCTTTGATAACAATCCTTTATCTTTGGTTTGCTCAATAGTTTGTGACCATGAAGCTCAATGTCTCGGTAATTGTATAATGAACAGAAAAAACAATCCGGTAAGATTTTGTGATATAGAAAAGTTTATATCGGACTTTTATCTGGACAGAATGGAATTTGTAAAAAAGCCGAGAAAGAATGTGATGGTCGCAGTCATAGGCGGAGGTCCTGCGGGTATGACTGTAGCGATTAAGATGATAAAAGAAGGCTATGATGTAACTATTTTTGATGAAAAGAATACAATAGGCGGAGTGCTTCAGTACGGTATTCCTGATTTCAGATTGCCGAAGTCTTTAATGCAAAGATACTATGACAAGATGGAAAAAATGGGAATAAAGATAAGAAACAATACCGCAGTAGGCGGAGCTTTGGAGATAAAGGATCTTTTCAGAGACGGCTACAAGGCTGTATTTGTAGGAACCGGAGTGTGGAGAGCAAAGACTCTTGGTATTGCAGGTGAGAGTATGCCGAATGTACATTTCAGTGTGGACTATCTGGCAAATCCTGACGGACATAAGCTTGGAGACAGTGTTGCTATAATCGGTATGGGAAATGCCGCAATGGATGTGGCAAGAACAGCTCTTAGGAGAGGTTCAAGAACGGTAAAGCTCTATGCCAGAAGTAAAAGAGTTGCAGCAAACTCTGTAGAGGTGGAGGCGGCCAAATATGAAGGCGCCGAGTTTATATTCGGTAAGGCTATTGAAGCTATTACATATGACGGTCCTGTATTTAAGACTGCAATATTTGATGAAGAAGACAATGTAATCGACTATGAAAAAGAACTCGACTATGTAGATGCCGATTCCACAATCATATCGGTAAGTAACGGACCTAAGAATAAGCTTGTTCTTACAACAGACGGACTTAGAGCATCGGATAAAGGGCTTTTGATAGTAGATGAAAACTGCATGACAACTGTTGAAGGTGTTTTTGCTGCAGGTGATGTGGTTCACGGCTCAAAAACCGTAGTTGATGCGGTCGCTCAGGCAAAGGTTGCTGTAGAAGGTATGCTCAATTATTTGGAAAATTTATAAATAAAATACACTGAGACCTTGACAAAGGTAAAATCAAGTAATATTATATTGTGCATAAACGAAGAAGAGAAAAGTAGCATATGTGGAAATTACAGAGAGAGTTGGAGGCTGAGAGCAACTTATGGAAATATATGTGAAGACCGTCTCGGAGTGGCTTTAATACAGCACGTTGATTACGTTATAATCAAATGAGGGATATATTTATATATCTGAATTAAGGTGGAACCGCGTCAATCGCCCTTAAACGAAAGTTTAGGGGCGATTTTTTATTATTGGAAATGGAGGAAATATGAAGATAACATTAAAAGACGGCTCAGTAAAAGAATATGAGAGCAAAAAAAGTATTATTGATATTGCTAAGGACATCAGTGAGGGTTTGGCAAGAAATGTGGTTGCCGGTGAAGTAAACGGTGTTATGCATGATTTAAGAGATGAACTTGAAGCTGATTGTGAGCTCAATCTTATTACACTAAAGGATAAGGAAGGACTTTCAGTTATAAGACATTCAGCATCACATGTACTTGCAGAGGCTGTAAAAAGGGTTTTCCCGGATGCCAAGCTTGCTATCGGACCAAGCATTGCGGAAGGATTTTACTATGATTTTGACCACGAGCCTTTCTCAAGAGAAGACCTTGACAAGCTTGAGGCCGAAATGAAAAAGATTATAAAAGAAGGTGCGCATATAGAAAAATTTGAGCTTCCAAGAGAAGAAGCTATCAAGTTTATGGAAGAAAAAAATGAGCCTTATAAGGTAGAGCTTATAAAAGATTTGCCGGAGGGTGAGAAGATATCTTTCTATAAACAGGGAGATTTCACTGATCTTTGTGCCGGACCTCATCTTCAAAGAACAAAGGATATAAAGGCATTTAAACTTATATCATCATCAATGGCATATTGGAGAGGAGATTCAAATAAGGCAAAGCTTCAAAGAATATACGGTACAGCTTATAATTCAAAAGAGGAGCTTGAGGCACATTTAAAACATCTTGAGGATATCAAGCTTAGAGATCACAACAAGCTTGGAAGAGAGATGGAACTCTTTACAACTGTAGATGTAGTGGGTCAGGGACTCCCTCTTATGTTACCGAAGGGTACAAAGATGATTCAGAAACTCCAAAGATGGATTGAAGATCTTGAGGACAATGAGTGGGGCTATGTAAGAACAAAGACTCCTCTTATGGCAAAGTCGGATCTTTATAAGATTTCAGGACACTGGGATCACTATCAGGACGGTATGTTTATTTTGGGAGATCCTCAGCATGACGGAGAAATCCTTGCACTCAGACCTATGACATGTCCGTTCCAGTATTATGTATACAAGAATACTCAAAAATCCTACAGAGATCTTCCATATCGTATGGGTGAGACTTCAACACTTTTCAGAAATGAAGATTCGGGAGAAATGCACGGACTTACAAGAGTAAGACAGTTTACTATTTCCGAAGGTCACAATGTAATAAGACCGGATCAGGCTGAAGAAGAGCTTCAAAGCTGTCTTAACCTTGCAATATATGTACTTGATACACTTGGTCTTAGAGATGATATAACATTCAGACTTTCAAAGTGGGATAAGAATAATAAGGAAAAATACCTTGGAGATGAGGCGTATTGGGAAGGAACACAGGCTGCACTTAGAAATATTCTGGTAGAAAAGGGACTTCCTTTTACAGAGGCTGACGGTGAGGCTGCATTCTACGGACCTAAGATTGATATTCAGGCAAAGAATGTTTACGGCAAAGAGGATACAATGATTACAATTCAGCTTGATGCCGCTATTGCAGAAAACTTTGACCTTTACTATATAGACCAAAACGGTGCAAAGGTAAGACCTTATATTGTACACAGAACTTCACTTGGTTGCTATGAGAGAACACTTGCATGGCTTATAGAAAAATATGCAGGAAAGTTCCCTACATGGTTATGCCCTGAGCAGGTAAGAATTCTTCCTATATCAGACAAATATGCAGACTATGCAAACTCCGTTTTGAAAGAACTTAAGAGAAACGGTGTTGACGCTACTGTTGATACCAGAACGGAGAAGATAGGATTTAAGATAAGAGATGCAAGACTTTCAAGACTTCCATATATGCTTGTAGTAGGTGAAAAGGAAGAAGCTGAAGGAAGCGTATCTGTAAGAAGCAGATTTGCAGGAGATGAGGGAAGTAAAAAGCTTTCAGACTTTGTGGATATGATCTGCAAAGAGATAAGAACAAAAGAAATCAGAAAAGAAGAAGTAACTGAATAAAATAACTGAATAAAATGTGAATTTAGAAGGGGGCAAAGACCTTTAAAAGATCTTTGCCCTCTCTTTATTTTTGTTTATCAAGTGCGTTTTCCAGTAAATGTAGCGGGAAAGGCGGTGAGGCCAAAGGCTTTACGGCTATCGACATCAAAAGTACAGGGTTGTCGTCTGCGGCGCTTCTGTTTGTGTTAAGTTTACCGCATTTTTTACATCTGTGAACTATTGCCCATTCACCCTTATCCTTAACCCATATGGAAATAGGCTCCATAATGCCTTTGCAATCACTTTTACGATCTCCGGGTTCATTGTCCACATGAATGGAAGACAGGCAGTAGGGGCAATGGTTTCTGTGATGTGTACCTGCACCTTCAGGATTTATCATTTTTCCACAATTGGCACAGGGGAAAGAGTCATTGCATGCTTCATATCTGTAATCAGGTTCTATTTTTACGGAATTTTTCTTTTTGATTGTACCGGTTTTCTTCTGTGATGAAGGGGCGCTGTTAAGGTTTTTTAGAGCCGCTTCCAAATCAAATTTATCTTGACTCATATTTTCTTCTCCATTGTCTATTTCTTACAATATACTTCATTTGGTTTAACCAAACAGGCACTATGAATTACCTAATGTGTCTGATATAATTATATTGTATAAAAGTTATAAAAATACTTGTTTTTGTATTATACTCAAGAAATTTGCATATGTAAAATATATTTTGATGGATTTAGGATGAGTTGTAGGAGAAAAAATGAAGAAGAGATTAGTTGTTTTGGCAGCGGCTTTGTCAATGAGTATGGGACTTTCTATGGTCTCATATGCAGGTAATTGGCAGCATGATTCAAAGGGAACATGGTACTTGACTGATGATTACAAATATCCCGTATCACAGTGGAAAAATATCGACGGAAACTGGTATTACTTCAATACAAAGGGATATACTTTAACAGGCTGGCAGTGGGTGGACGGTAAAGCTTATTTCTTTAATGACGGAAGAAACAGCGCTTTTCCGCAAAGTGCAATGCTAAGGAATACCAAATCACCTGACGGATATGATTTAAACGGAGAGGGCGCCTGGACGCAGAACGGAATTGTAATGACAAAATCCGGACAGGCAGGACTTGATATGGCAATGCATATCACAGGAGAGAATACAGGTGAAAGAGCGGAGCTTTTCATTAAGTTAAATGAGTACAGAAAAAGCAAGGGATTGCCTGAAATGGTGATAAGCAGTGAACTTATGGCTGCGGCACAGCAAAGAGCAAAGGAGAGTGCAGTATCGTTTGCACATACCAGACCTGACGGACAGGCTTTTTATACTGTGAACAATATAACGAATAATTATATCGGAGTATCTGAGATATTGACAATGGACAATTCCTCATCTACAGATATAAAGATTGCATCATTTAAGAATTCACCAAAGCATAATGAACTTATGCTTCAAAGTGAGGGGTTTATAGAAAATCTGCCGGCATCTACAATATATGCCGGAGTCGGATATTATTACAGTAACGGATTTTATTATGTAGCAATGCTTTTCGGACATCAGAAATAAACAAAAGCCGCCACCGGTATATACTCACAGTTATATATCGATGGCGGCTTTTTTTAAATATTTACTTTTCTTAAATCGTCAAAAAATCCCGGATATGATATTTCAACACAGTTTTTATTATCAAGTTTTATTTCACCGTCTGAAATCAGTCCAAGAATTGCAAATGTCATTGCGATTCTGTGATCGTCATGAGTAGATATGGTGACATTTCCCAAAAGTTTGTTTGTTCCCTCAATCTCCATACCGTCCTCGGTTTCTACTACATTTACACCGAGTTTTGAAAGTTCCTCACACATTACCTTTATTCTGTTGGATTCTTTTACCTTAAGTTCTGCAGCATCCTTTATAATTGTTTTACCTTCAGCTAATGAAGCTACGGCGGCAAGTAAAGGCAGTTCATCTATAAGAGTCGGTATAATTTCTCCTCCTATAGTAGTTGCATGAAGCTTTGAATAGGATACTTTGATATCGGCTACAGGCTCAAACTCATCATTTGAATTGATTATTTCTATATTTGAACCCATATCTTTTAAAACTTTTATTACACCGTCTCTTGTAGGGTTTATACCTACATTTTCAAGTATAAGCTCCGAACCCGGGACCAAAACTGCGGCAGCCATAAAAAAAGCAGCTGATGATATATCGGAAGGAATGTCTATATCGGTTGCAAAAAGTTCCTTACATGGATTTATTGTTGCTGAGGTTTTTGTCGTATATAAATCTGCACCGAATTTTTTTAACATCAATTCGGTATGGTCTCTTGATTTTGCAGGCTCAATCACAGTAGTCGGAGAATCTGCATATAATCCTGCAAGAAGTATTGCAGATTTTACCTGCGCACTGGCAACGGGAGAGTTATATTCAATACCGTGAAGCGAGCTTCCTGTAATGGTAAGAGGTGCAAAACCGTTATTACTTTTAATATCGGCGCCCATCAATGTGAGAGGAGCTATAATTCTGTTCATAGGCCTTTTTTGTATAGACTTGTCACCTGTGAGGACAGAAGTGAAGTTTTGTGCGGATAAAATACCGCTTACAAGTCTGGTTGTAGTACCGCTGTTGCCGCAGTCAAGTATTTCACCCGGTTTAGAGAGGCCGTAAAGTCCCTTTCCCTTTACTGTAACATCAGTATTTTTTATTTCTATATCAATACCCATTTTTTTAAAAATTGATATTGTTGAGATGCAGTCGGCACCTGTTAAAAAGCCTTTTATATTTGTAATACCCTTGGATATGGCACCGAACATAACAGCTCTGTGAGAAATTGATTTATCGCCGGGAACCCTTAATCTACCTTTTATCATATTTCCTCCGTTAAATAATTTTATAATTATATTCCTTCAATAATTTGCCTGCCATTTCACAGGAATCGGCATCATAGAAAGAAATATTTAAAGCACCCTCGCCCTTTTCTCTGTTGTGATTGATACCGATATTTTTAATATTTATAGAATTTGCGGCCAATATGGCGGAGATAACGGAAATTGCTCCCGGTTTATCCTGTATATGCACGCTTAAATCATGTTTTGAAATAATAAGTCCCTGAGAGTTTGTATCAAGAGAATTTCTGTATTCACCGGATTTTGCAAACATATTGTTGATATATGTACTTGACTTGGAAGACAAATGTGAGTATACATCCTCTAAAGTATCTATATATTTTCTAAGCATCATATTTATAGGCTCGGAATTAAGCATACATATCTGTTCCCACATGATTGGAGAAGCCGAGGCTATCCTTGTAATATCTTTAAATCCCCCTGCGGCAACTCTTTTCATTACTCTGTCATCATAGTCATTTTCACTTACCAGATTTACAAGTGTAGCCGCAATAATATGAGGCAAATGGCTTATAGTGGCAACAACTTTGTCATGCTTTTGATAATCTATTACAAAGGGAATAGCCTTTATTGATTCGATTATTCCTGAAAATACCTTTAATTTTTCGGCATTTATTTTTGAGGAAGGAGTGATCATATAATAAGCATTTTCCAAAAGCAGAGCATCCGAGGCGTCATACCCCGTTTTTTCAGAACCTGCCATAGGATGTCCGCCTATAAAGACATCCTCAAGTTCAAGTTCTTTTGCAAGACTGTGAATTGAGGACTTTGTGGACCCCACATCCGTTATGATTGCATCCTTTCTTATATAAGGTTTTATATCTTTAAGATATTTATCATTGAACTCTACCGGAGTACATAAAAACACTATATCACAGTCTGAAAGAGTGTTGTCTATACCTTCAAGAATAATGTCGATAATCCCGTCGCTTTTACCTTTTAACAGCTCGGAACGGTTGTTTGTATAGGCATAGATTATTGATTCGGGTCTGTATTTTCTTATTGCTTTGGCGATAGATCCAGCTATAAGTCCAAAGCCTATAAAAGCTATATTATTGTATTGCATAATCCTCCGTTCCGACATTACGTCAATTTTAAATATAAAAAGTCTAGTACATTTGGAGTCATTAGTCAATTACTTTTACTTTAATAATTTAAAGTGATATAGTAATATGGCTTTATACGGACTATTTATCTTTACTAAAACAGTCTATTTATACAAAAACTTTATAAAAATATATTACGATTTAACTATAATAAAAGTGTAAATTACATTGTCTAAATTGAATATAAAACTTGAAATTTTATCGTATGTTTAGTAAAATATCTTTATCAGAAAAGTCTATTGACTAAAAAGGAGGGATACTCTTATGAAGGTTTATGAAACTAAACAGATTCGTAACGTCGTACTACTTGGCCATGGAGGCTCGGGTAAGACTACAGTGGCAGAGGCCATGAGCTTTGTTGCAGGAAATATTTCAAAGATGGGAAGTATTTCAAGCGGAAATACCATCAGCGACTATGACAAAGAAGAAATTAAAAGAGGTTTTTCCATCAGTACATCTTTGATTCCGGTAGAATATGAAGGAGATACCGGAAGTGTAAAGATAAATCTTTTGGATACTCCGGGATATTTCGACTTCGTAGGCGAGGTGGAAGAAGCCGTATCAGCTGCAGACGCTGCCATTATTGTAGTCAATTGCAAGGCCGGAATTGAAGTAGGTACAGTAAAAGCATGGGAGTTGTGTGAAGAATACGGTTTACCGAGAATATTCTTTGTTACAAATATGGACGATGACAAGGCAAGCTATCGTGAACTGCTTCTGAAGCTTGAAACTCGCTTCGGAAGAAAAGTGGCACCTTTCCATCTTCCAATTAGAGAAAATGAGAAGTTCGTGGGATTTGTAAATGTCGTAAAGATGAAGGGTAGAAGATTTACAAATTTATCAGATTATGTAGAGTGTGAGATACCTGATTATGTTGAAGCCAACCTAAAGATTGCAAGAGAGGCCTTGATGGAGGCCGTTGCCGAGACAAGCGAAGAATACATGGAAAGATATCTTTCAGGTGAGGAATTCAGTGATGATGAAATTTCAACAGCACTCAAAGAAAATATTTGCAACGGAGATATCGTGCCTGTAATGATGGGTTCAGGAGTGGACGCACAGGGATTTAAGGCACTTATGATGGCAATTGAAAAGTATTTCCCGTCACCTGATTATAAAGAGTGTGTGGGAGTGGACGTAAGTAACGGTGAGCATTTCACAGCAAAATATAATAAAGAGGTTTCATTATCTGCAAGAGTATTTAAGACAATAGTGGATCCTTTCATAGGAAAATACTCTTTGGTTAAGGTTTGTACAGGTACACTAAAGCCTGACAGTACAATCTACAATGTAGGTAAGGAAACAGAGGAGAAATCCGGAAAGATATATGTACTCAGAGGAAAGAACGCTATAGAAGTACCTGAGCTTGTTGCCGGTGATATCGGCGCTATGGCTAAGCTTAGTGTAACAACTACAGGTGATACTATTGCATTAAAGAATGCACCTATCCTTTATCACGGACCAAAGATCTCATCACCATACACATGTATGAGATATAAGATCGTAAACAAGGGCGAAGAGGATAAACTTTCATCAGGTCTGTCAAAACTTATGGAAGAAGATTTGACATTAAAGCATATGAACGATACTTTAAACAGACAGACTCTTCTTTACGGAATAGGTGATCAACAACTTGAAATCGTAGTTAGCAAACTTTTAGATAGATATAAAGTAAAGATAGAACTTTCAAGACCTAAGGTGGCTTTCAAAGAGACTATCAGACAAAAGGTTGAGGCTGCTGGAAGATATAAGAAGCAATCAGGTGGACACGGTCAGTTCGGTGATGTAAAGATGAGCTTTGAACCTTCAGGAGATCTTGAGAAGCCATATGTATTTGAGGAGACTGTATTCGGAGGTTCGGTACCTAAGAACTATTTCCCTGCAGTTGAAAAGGGAGTGGCTGAGTGCTGTATTAAGGGACCTTTGGCCGCATATCCTGTAGTAGGTGTAAAGGCTGTGCTTTTGGACGGTTCATATCACCCTGTTGATTCTTCCGAGATGGCATTTAAGATGGCTGCCACAATCGCATTCAAGGACGGATTTATGAAGGCCGCACCTGTACTTTTGGAGCCTATTTATACAGTAAGTGTAATAGTTCCCGATAAATTCACAGGTGATGTTATGGGTGATCTTAACAAGAGACGTGGTAGGGTTCTCGGTATGGAGTCAATCAATCACGGAAAACAGCTTATAAGAGCCGATGTTCCTATGTTGGAGCTTTTCGGATACAATACCGAGCTTCGTTCAATGACCGGAGGTATGGGTGTATTCAGCTATGAATTTGCAAGGTATGAGCAGACACCGGGAGATATCCAGAAGAAGGAAGTTGAGGCAAGAGCTTCCAAACTTGAAAATGATACGGAATAATAAATATATTTATAAGAAAATATGTTCAATCGTAAGAAATCTTACTATAACTTTACATATTGACTAAAGTGCTTGAAAATTTTTTCATAAGGTTATATATTAGCTTCATCAAAAAACTTATATGAAAAAGGAGATATCATATCATGCATTTATCAATAATCAAAAAAACAGTTTTATCATTAACATTAGCTTTAGGTTTAGTTTCAGGTAGTGTAGTTGCTTTTGCTGCACCATCACAGATAATCGTTCCTGGAAAACCTGCAGATGCTGCAAGCGCACAGGTTATTAATGAGGGAAATGTAACTCGTATTATAGGAATAGAGGGAGAGAAGGCACCTTCAAAGATTATTATACCGGGTACTTCTACAGTTGTAGTAAGATCAACAGCATCTAATGCAACACCATCTATAGCTACTTATTCAAACTCTACAGCGTCAAGCAGCAGAGGCGGTTCATCTAGAGGCGGTTCATCAAGCAGCTCATCAAGAAGTGGAAGTTCAAGAGCTGTTACTGCAACAACAGTACCTACAAATACTCCTGCTTCAAACTACGGTCCTGCACCTACAAACACATCTGCTCCTGCAACTAATGTAGGTCCTGCAGCAGGAAACACAAATGTTTCTACTAAGGGTGATGTGACAGCAGCTAAGCGCGGAAAATTAAATGTACCGAAGACAGCTGATGCTTCAGCAATGGGACTTTATGCAGCATTACTCGGTCTTTCAACTGTAGCAGGTGCATTTGTAATTGCAACAAAGAAGAAAGAGAACTAATCTTAAGTTAAATTAAATAAGACATTTTACGGCAGGCTGTACAGTCTGCCGTTTTTGCGTTTTTTTTAATGCAATTTTGTATGTTTCTTATAAAAAACAAGAAATTGATAAAAAAATAACAATATGCCTTTATTTTATTTTTTAAATATAGTATTATATCATTGCTCAGTATAGAAGACGGTTTTAGAAATACTGAAACTATTGTCACTATAAACGGAAAATTTTTTTAGTGGAGGAAAATTGTGAGAGGTGTTGAAACAAGAATTCAGGAAATAAGACATAGAATCTTTAGAGAAGTTGCCAGAATGGCTTATCACACAGAGTGGCCGGTAGATAAAAGAATAGAGGAGCTTCCTTATAAGATTATTCCCGGTGAAGTGGGAAATTTCAGAAATAATGTTTTCCTGGAAAGAGCTATAGTAGGTGAGAGGCTCAGACTTGCTATGGGATTGCCTTACAGAAGTGCGGCTAATCATGCTCCTTTGTCTGAGGGTATAGAGCTTGCGGATAAGGCGGAGACATATTATACACCACCGTTAATTAATATAATTAAATTTGCATGTCATGGTTGTGTTGAAAAGAGAGTATATGTAACTAACGGTTGTCAGGGATGCTTAGCACATCCATGTTCGGAGGTTTGTCCTACAGGTGCCGTAAAGATAGATAAAGAGAGCGGATTCTCAAGTATCAATCAGGAAAAGTGTATCAAATGCGGAAGATGTGCAAATGTTTGCGCATATAATGCAATCATTATTCAGACAAGACCTTGTGCGGCTTCATGCGGTATGGATGCAATATCTTCAGATGAAAACGGTAAGGCCGATATTGACTACGATAAATGTGTATCATGTGGACAGTGTCTTGTAAACTGTCCGTTCGGTGCTATTTCAGATAAATCACAGATCTTCCAGACTATAAGAGCTATTCAGTCGGGAGACAGAGTATATGCGGCTATTGCTCCTGCTTTCGTAGGTCAGTTCGGTCCTAAGGTTACACCGGGAAAACTTCGTGCGGCAATGAAAGCGCTGGGCTTTGCAGATGTATTTGAGGTTGCTATAGGTGCCGATCTTTGTGCCACACAAGAGGCGTTTGACTTCCTTGATGAAGTGCCTGAGAAATTACCTTTTATGGGTACATCATGTTGTCCTTCGTGGTCATTGATGGCAAAGAAAGTGTTCCCGGATCAGGCTGAATGTATATCAATGGCACTTACACCTATGACACTTACGGCAAGACTTATAAAGAAACAGCATCCGGACGGAAAAGTGGTATTTATCGGACCATGTTCCGCAAAGAAGCTTGAGGCTATGTGGACAGAGGTAAGAAGTGAAGTGGACTTTGTGCTTACATTTGAAGAGATGGCCGGAATATTTGATGCAAAACATATAGATATTGAAAACCTTGAAGAAGATCCGAACGGTGTCAACGATGCATCTACAGACGGAAGAAACTTTGCGGTATCCGGAGGAGTTGCAAAGGCGGTTGTAGGAGTTATTAAGAGTCAGTATCCTGACAGAGAAGTAAAGGTAATGAATGCGGAAGGCCTTGCAGATTGCAAAAAGATGATGACAATGGCTAAAGCAGGAAAGTATCCGGGATATCTTCTTGAGGGAATGGCATGTCCGGGAGGCTGCGTGGCAGGACCGGGAACAATGCAGAATATCAAGAAATCCCAAGGTGCGGTAAATCAGTATGCGGCTAAGGCAACACATGGTATTGCTATTGAGACTGAATCTGTAAAAGAGCTTGATAAGTTGGTTAAATAATACATATAAAAAAGATTGTTGGCACTCATATTAGGTGAGTGCCAATTTTTTATTGACTTTTATATTTTCATGGTTATAATAGTTATAGCAAAGCAAATAATATATTTGCAAATTTATTAGAGAGGTGATGAAATGAAAAAGGGAAACTTATCAATAAACAGTGAAAACATATTTCCGATTATAAAGAAATGGTTGTATTCAGATCATGATATATTTGTAAGAGAATTGATTTCAAATGCAACAGATGCTATAACAAAGTTGAAAAAATTAAGCCTTGCAGGTGAGTTTACAAAGCCTGAAGGAGATGAATATAAGATAAATGTAGAAGTCAGTCCTAAACAAAAACTTATTCGTTTTATAGATAACGGTATAGGTATGACTGAAGAAGAGGTGGAAAAGTATATAAATCAGATAGCCTTTTCAGGTGCTGTGGATTTTATAGAAAAATATAAGGATAAGACAAATGAAGAGCAGATAATAGGTCATTTCGGTCTTGGATTTTACTCCGCATTTATGGTAGCGGATAAGGTAAGCATTGACACACTGTCATACAAAGAAGGCGCAAAGCCTGTACATTGGGTAAGTGACGGCGGTCTTGAGTTTGAGATGGGAGAAGGCAACAGAGCTTCGAGAGGAACTGCTATTACATTATACCTTAATGATAACTGCCATGAGTTTGCAAACGAGTTCAGAGTAAGAGAGATACTTAACAAGTACTGTTCATTTATGCCTGTAGAGATATTCTTAAAGGATATCGATGCCGAGGAAGCTACTGAAATTATAGAAAAGGATGAGCTTTTAGAAAGCGATACCGTAATAGAGACTATAATTGAGCCTGCAAAGACAGAGGAAAAAGAAAAAGAAGACGGTACTAAGGAAGAGGTTGAAATAGAGCCTGCAAAGGAAAAGATAAAGATTAAAAAGCGTCCTGTAGCGCTAAATGATATACATCCGCTTTGGACTAAGCATCCTAATGAGTGCAGCGATGAAGAATATATTGAGTTCTACAGAAAAGTCTTTATGGATTATAAGGAGCCGCTCTTCTGGATTCATTTAAATATGGATTATCCTTTTAACCTAAAAGGAATCTTATACTTCCCTAAGATAAATACGGAGTATGATTCTATAGAGGGAACAATAAAACTTTACAACAATCAGGTATTTATCGCCGACAATATAAAGGAAGTTATTCCGGAGTTTTTATTACTGTTAAAGGGTGTAATAGACAGTGCGGACATTCCGCTTAATGTTTCAAGATCCGCATTGCAAAATGACGGTTCTGTAAGAAAAATCTCTGAATATATTGCAAAGAAAGTTGCAGATAAGCTTTCAGGTATGTGCAAGACCGAGAGAGATAAGTATGAGAAATACTGGGATGATATCGCACCGTTTATAAAGTACGGTTATCTTAAGGACGAGAAGTTCGGTAAAAAGGTAGAAGATTATATATTATTTAAAAATATAAATGATAAATACCTTACATTAAACGAGCTTGTTGATGAAAGTAAAAATTCCGAGGATAAGGTTGAAACTTCTGCAGATGAGAATATTGAGAACTCCGAAGAGAAAAAAGAGGTTGAAAAAACTCAGATATTCTATGTAAATGATGTAAAAGAGCAGAGCCAGTATGTAAATATCTTTAAGTCTGCCGGAAAGGATGCTGTAGTATTGCCACACAGCATTGATGTACCTTTTATCTCAACTCTTGAGATGAAAAGAGATAATGTAAAATTCCTTAGAATAGATTCCGATATGACAGATGATATGAGAACTGAGGAGGTAGCTGAAGATACAAAGTCTTCATATGATGCATTATCTGAAAAGGTAAAGACCGCTCTTCACAATGACAGATTAAAAGTTTCTGTACAGCTTTTAAAGAGCGATGATATTTCTTCAGTAATCACAATATCTGAAGAGAGCAGAAGAATGCAGGAGATGATGAAGCAGTACGGAATGATGGGTATGGATCCTTCAATGTTTGGAGGAGAGGGAGAGACTTTGGTTCTCAATGCAAATCATCCGCTTGTAAAGGAACTTCTTGAAAACAATCATGAAGAGTTATTTGACATGATCTGTGAACAGTTGTATGATCTGGCTTCAATATCACACAGTCCGCTTTCACCTGAGAGAATGAGTGCGTTTATAAAAAGAAGCAATGAGCTTATGCTTAAGTTAAAATAATAAAATAAAAAAGACTGCTACTTAAAGATTGAGAAATCTTAAGGGCAGTCTTTTTTGATTAAAAATATTATTCAATACCTACCATTACCGAAGTAGCCTTGATAATAGCATAAGCTTCTTTACCTACGGCAAGTTCAAGCTCTTTTACAGCATTCTTTGAGATTGTAGCGGAAACTACACCAAGCTTTGTCTCAACAGCTACGATATCATTAACAGCACCTTCCTCAATGCTCTTTACAACACCTTTGAACTTGTTTCTTGCAGAAATCTTTGGAAGCTCTGTAGCAACCATAACCTCTGTAGCCTTGATAACAGCGATTGCGGCAGCTCCGTCCTTTAATCCGAGCTCCTTGATAGCATTAACAGAAATAGTAGCTGAAACAGCCTCTCCGTTTACTTCAATAGTAACGATGCCGTTAACAGCACCCTCATTAACATTCTTTACAATTCCCTTGAATTGATTTCTTGCACTTAATTTCATTGTGTAAAAACCTCCGGTCAAAAATATTTTGCTTAAAAAACTTAAGCAATACTATAGATTTTAGCATAAATTTTAATTATAGCAAGCGGTATTTATAGAGGAGGTGTAGGAGAAGGTTGGAGGGTGTGTTGTTAATTAGACTTTCAATAATAATATTTATTAAATTAAAATAATCACTTGTTCTATAAAAAACACTAAACGATAGCTGTTATAATTATACTAAATATAAAAAATATGTATTTTTATATTGACATTTATATAAAACCTGACTTCCGTCGTTTCTCTCAAAACCTAGTACTCTAGGTATCCAAGAGCATGCAGTTTTGAAAGAAATTGTCGACTTCAGCTTTGGTTAAATAAAGGGCATCAAGGTTACTAAAACCAACCAGTTTTTTAACCTTTTCGTTAACGGCCTGGTCTCTTGATATATTTATATATGTATTATCAACTTTATTTACCACCCTAAAATCACGCATAAAGTTAATCAAGTCATAAGAGTTTATTTTATTTTTGAAGCACTTGATTTCTAATACTCTTAAAAGAAACAAGCTAAGGTAGCATATCAAAAAATGCCCATAGATT